>CAVHWJ010000351.1:0-2595 GCA_963639565.1 uncultured Prevotella sp.
CGACATGAGCCGCCTCGGCAATGGCGTTTATGTGGTGAACGGCAAGAAAATCGTGAGATAGTTCATACTACATTGATTTATAGTTACGTTGTGTCCGTTTAAGTCCGGCGGCGTTGTCGCGGGATTTAGACGGACTTTTTTTGTTTATGCCGCAGAATAAAAAAATGCGGGGCGGATGTAATAAAACGGAAGTATTGCCGTTAATAGGGGTGAAAGGACATAACAAACATTGATATAACGCCTATGCAACATTTTACTTCTGAAGAAGCGCAGCCCTCAAAGAGGACACTTGACTTGATACGCGCCATAGCGTACACATACCGGGTGATGAACCTTAACGGCAGAATGACGGCGTATTGCCTGAACTAAACATATAGATACAGAGGATGGCAACAATGGTATCACCGTCGCTGCTCGCCGCGGATTTCACCAATCTCGGGCGTGACGTGGAAATGATAAACAACAGTGAGGCTGACTGGCTTCACATGGATGTGATGGACGGCAGTTTCGTGCCTAACATATCCTTCGGCTTCCCCGTGATAGAGGCCGTGGCAGGGATATGCCGCAAACCGCTCGACGTTCACTTTATGATAGAGCACCCGGAGCGTTACGTGCAGCGCACGGCAAAGGCCGGGGCGATGATGATGAACGTGCATTACGAGGCTTGCACGCATCTGCACCGCACGGTGCAGGAGATACGCGACGCAGGCATGAAGGCCGGCGTAACGCTGAACCCCTCAACGCCCGTTTGCATGCTTGAGGACATCCTCGGCGACGTGGACATGGTGCTGCTGATGAGCGTGAACCCCGGTTTCGGCGGACAGCGTTTCATCGAGGGAACTATCGACAAGGTGAAACGCCTGAAAGAAATGATAGGGCGCAAGGGCGCAAAGACCCTCATCGAGGTGGACGGCGGCGTTCAGGCGGAGACCGCCCCGCGGCTTGTGAGTGCTGGCGTGGACGTGCTCGTTAGCGGCAGTTACATCTTCAAGGCGGCCGACCCGATAGCGAGGATAAAGGAATTGAAAAGCCTTTAGGAAAGGTCAATATTGCAGTTTCAGTATTGCAGTTCCAGCGTCATGTTGTTCTTCTTCGCCATTCTGCGCAGATTGATAACGGCATAGCGCATACGCCCGAGGGCGGTGTTGATGCTCACGCCGGTCGTTTCGGCGATTTCCTTGAACGACATTTCCTGATAGAAGCGCATGAAGACAATCTCGCGCTGTGTGGGCGGAAGAAGGTTCATCATCTTCTTCACGTCGCACATCACCTGTTCGTTCACGAACCTGTCTTCCACGTTGCAAACCGACGCGTCGTCGCCGTTGAGGTTCGAGAGGTCGTTGTCTCCGTTAATCTCGATGATGTTCTGCGCGCGGTTGTCGCGGTACCAGTCCATTATCACGTTGTGGGCGATGCGCATTATCCACGCGGCGAACTTCCCCGAAGGAACGTATTTGCCTTTTTGGAGACGCGTGATAACCTTCACGAAGGTCTCCTGGAAAATGTCGTTCGCCAGGTCGTCCTCGTGTACCACAAAGAGTATATATGAAAACAATTTCGTCTGATTGCGCGACAACAGCAAATCGAAAGCCTTGTTGTTTCCCTTTACGTATGACAATGCCAATTCCTCATCGGTCATTTCATTAAGATTTATCATTTTGTTCAATTTTTAGTGAAGTAAATGATGTTCCAATAGGCTTTCCCTTTTTGTCAGTTATTGTATAAATGTTATCTAAATCAGCGGGATTGCCACGCAAAAGCGTTTCCCACGACTGCAAAAGTATGAATATTTGTCCGTTTGAGCAAATTTTTAACTTTATATTGTCAAATCCTTTGCGGTTTGCAGGAAAAAGCATACTTTTGCAAAAGTTTACGTGGCGGACGTTGTTCCGCATATCGTGACGGACGTGGAGGTGCGCCTATAACGCGCTGAAAAGGGAATGGAGTGTGAGTCTCCGACTGTCCCGCAGCTGTTAGCTCCTTTAAGTCTCTCCGGCGATGAAGCCACTGCCTTTTTTGATTATTAATTATCAAGGTGGGAAGGTGCCGGACGAGAGGAGCGTAGTCAGAATACCTGCCTCCGCCGATTATTAGCCGAGACTTCTCGATGTAAGGGGCCGACGCACAGTTGATTGTTTATTGGTGGTATGTGCCGATGGAACTGCTTTTCAGCCAGTTTCACTTGGTGTGTGTCCCGTGCGTGATAGGTGTGTTGTGTCTTTTCGTCAGAGGGGTAGGAGGCATAGGGCAGTATCATGCGTGTATTATTATATAAGTTAAGGAGAATTGGCGTTGTCGTGAGGCAACGTCAATTTCGTTTTTAGGGGCGGCGCCGTTCTTCGGGCGATGTCGGTTTCATTTTATGCCGTAGGCGAAGATAGTCTTTATTCCCGGCAGTTTCAGGTAAGTCGTTTTCTCGCCGTATATTACGACGGTCTTCTTGTAGTTCTCCGGGTGGTCCACGAGGTTCAGCTCTTTTCTTATCTTCGAACCGCTTTGCAGCTGCACCGCCATGGTCTCGCCGCTTCCCTCGTTATCGTCAGCTAAGAGCAACGCCGTTTCGTATGTGAACGTAGGTTCGGTTTGGTAACTGTA
>CAVHWJ010000352.1:0-2571 GCA_963639565.1 uncultured Prevotella sp.
AGGTGGAGGAATTGCTCCACTGCGCCACCACCGACGGCGGGTCGAGACTGCCCTCGATCGTGGCGTTTGCCGGCGTGAGGGCAACCAGTGCCGTGGCTGCGGCGCACAGTGTCTTGAATTTGTTGTACATGGTGTTTGATGTTTTAATTCTGATTTTCATAGGTTCTTGAAAAACGGCGGCGGCAAGGCCCGGGGCGCACCGTCGCCGTGCGGCTACAAAGTTACCAATAATAATGGAGATTGGCGTTTTTTCCTGAAATTTAATTGGACGGCTCGGACAAATCGGACTTCTCGGGCTGATTGTCAGAGAGCGACCTTTTTGCCGTTAATGATGTATATGCCCTTGCTGAGGCTCTCTATGCTGTCGCCCGCGTATCTGCCGTCGATGGTGTAGATGCGGATATTGCGGGCGTTGGAGGGCGCGCTGATGTCGTTGATGCCGGAAGAGGCGGCCTTGGCGATGTCGATGCAGTCGGTGCGCATACGCTGGTTGCCGCTGGTGCAGAAGTTGATGCGTATCTCGTCGCCGCGTTTCAGCTTGATGTTCTTCGAGATATGGGTAAAGAGGTTCTTGCCGTCCACGGCGGCAACCCACGTGTCCTGCTTCTCCTCGTTCACGAATAGCGTGTAAGTGCCGTTCTTCTTCTGCCAGTCGAAGAAGGTGGTGGTGATGTCGCACTCGCCGTCGTCTTCGCCCCACACCACGCTCATCGAACCGGGGCCTGCCTCGCCCACCACGGCCTTGTCGGCGGAATATGCTGGAGACCCTGCCGTCGTCTCGATATACGCGATGCCGCTGAGGGTCGCCTCTTCCATTTCCGTGCGTCCGTAGGCGGCGGTCTTCAGGTCAGAGGCGAACGTCCACAGGTCGCCCGTCACCACGTCGCCGTTTTCCTTCACCGCGTCCACTCGCCACGTGTACTGTTTGCCGTAGGCGAGCGCGCCGGGGGCAATCTCCGTTGTCGTCGTCTCGCCGAGGAAAGCGTTGTCGCCCACCGTCTCTCCCTCACTGAAATACACCCTGTACGCCACTGCGTCGAAAGCGTCGCGCCAGCGCAGCTTCATGGGCGTTGTGGGGGTGTTGTCTTTCAGTGCCTCGCGCAGTTTGGCGTGTTCCTCCTTGTCTTCGGGCGTGGGCTTGGACGCTTTCTCCGAAGCGGTGGTGAAGCGGAACGTCTCGCTGCCAAGCGTGCCGTCGGGTGTCACCGCCTGTGCCGTCCACGCGTATTCGGTGCCGGGCAGGAGGGGTGTCGTCTCAGGGTTGTAGGGCTGGAGCGACGCACCGCCGGCTACACCTATATTATATGTATATGCGGTAGCCCCGTAGATTGCGCCCACTTGCAGTTTGTCGCCTTTAAGGATGTCGGTGGCGTAGTTGCCGGGGTAGGGGATGAGGGCGTGTTCCAGTCCGTCGGCAAGTCCCGACGCCTCGCTGCACGCCGCCTCCACTTCTGCGGCGTCCTGCATCGCCGGGGTGTAGTCGTAATACCGTGCGATGTCGAAGCCCGTGCCGGTGTCCTTGGTGTTTCCGCTCACGTTGTCGTATTTGTTTCCGCGCGACAGGCAGTCGGCGTAGTTGGCGGTCAGCGGGTCGGAGGTGTACATCTGGTTGAGGGGGTTGCTGGTGTTCTTGAAGCAGGAGTTCTCCACCACCACCTTAGCCCTCGTGTGGTAGCCCACGCAATAGGAACTGTTCTTGGTGTAGTAGTTGTTGAACACGTGTCCCAGTCCGTAGCCGAAGCGCGGGTTGCGCTGTGTGGTGTTGTCAAACCAGCAGTGGTGGTATGTGGCGCGCTCCTTGCCGTGGTCCTCGAAATGGTTTGTGCCGGAGTTGCAGATGGAGGTCTTGTCGTGGTCGCTGAACTTGGTCCACGACACGGTGAGGTAGCTCGACCCGATGGTGAAGTCGAGCAGTCCGTCGGCACACGCCGACAGGTCGCAGTGGTCCACCCACACGTGGTGCGTGTTGCGGAAGGCGAGCGCGTCGGGGTTGCAGTCCTTTATCCTGAGGTTGCGGAATATCACGTTCTGCTGGCCGTTGAGGTCGAAGCCCACCTTGGAGAGCGTAACGCCGTTGCCGCCGCCGATGATTGTCTTGTTGCTGCCCACGGAGATTGCGTCCTTCTTCCCTGCCTCTCCTGTGCCGATGTTGCCGTTGCCGGTTATGTCGTTCTCTATTATAATCACGCGCGGCGTGCTGCCCTTGGCGTATTCCTCAAGCTGCTGGCGTGTAGTGGCGCGCACCACTTCGCCCTGTCCGCCGCCCGTGGTGCCGTTGATGCCAAGGTCGCGGTAGTTGGCGAAACCTATGAGTCCGCACGTGTTGTTTGTCTGCGCCGATGCGCCTACGCACCCTGCCGCCATTGCGGCGAGGGCGAAAAGTCTCAGATGTTTCATTTCAGAATTGTTGTTTGATAGAATTACGGGTGTAAAGTTACCCATAATCCGGCTTTGGGCAAAGCGTGGCGGCGTTTTCCGACTGATATTCCACAAAAAGCGGCTGATTTTGGCACATCACACAACAGGGGGCGAAAGCCGTTCGTTATGCTTTCGCCCCCTGCGCTTCTTATG
>CAVHWJ010000353.1:0-2570 GCA_963639565.1 uncultured Prevotella sp.
TGAAATTTGTGAGCCAACCTCGTTTCATAAATTTGGGGGATATGCGTATTTTTGCTAACTTTGCAAAGGATTGGCGATTACGGAATCTACTAACTAATAACGAAAATAACTTTATAGAGAAAAAAACATGGAACAGGTATTCAGTTACATTATCAGTCTCGGCGCAAGCGTGATGATGCCTATCATCTTTACCGTCATCGGACTTTGCATCGGCATGAAATTCGGCAAGGCCCTGAAGTCGGGACTCTTCGTGGGCGTGGGCTTCGTGGGCCTCGGCGTTGTCACGGCATTGCTCACCACCAATTTCAACGACCCTCTGAAAGGCATCTCCGACCTCTACCATTTGCAGCTCAACGTGTTTGACATGGGCTGGCCGGCAGCGGCGGCAGTGGCATACAACACCGCCGTGGGCGCGCTAATCATCCCCATCTGCCTGGGCGTGAACTTCCTGATGCTCATCACAAAGACCACGCGCACGGTGAACATCGACCTCTGGAACTACTGGCATTTCGCCTTCATCGGCGCGGTGGCGTATTTCGTTATGGGCGAGAGCCTGTTGTGGGGGTATTTCGCCGCTATCGTGTGCTATATCATAACGCTCGTGTGCGCCGACCTCACGGCGGAGCGTTTCCAGAAATACTACGACCTCGACGGCATCTCCATTCCGCAGCCTTTCTGCCAGAGCTTCATGCCGTTCGCAATACTCATCGACAAGGCGTTGAGCCTCATCCCGGGCTTCTCAAAGCTCGACATCGACGCCGAGGGACTGAAAAAGAAATTCGGCGTGCTGGGCGAACCGCTCGTGCTGGGTGTCATCGTGGGCATGCTCATCGGCTGGGCGGCGCAGCTCGACATCAAGAAGGTGCTCTTCCTGGGCGTTACGATGGGTGCCGTAATGGAACTCATCCCGCGCATCACGTCGCTGTTTATCGAGGGACTGAAACCTATCTCCGAAAAGACTCAGGAACTGGTGAAGACAAAGTTCAACGGCAAGAAGGTGCATATCGGCATGAGCCCGGCTCTCGTTATCGGGCATCCAACGACGCTCGTGGTGTCGATAATCCTCATCCCCGTAATCCTCGCCCTCGCCGTGTTCCTGCCCGGCAACCAGTTCCTGCCGCTGGCGTCGCTCGCCGGAATGTTCTACCTCTTCCCCATGGTGCTGCCATTCACCAAGGGCAACGTGGTGAAGACGCTCATCGTGGGTCTCGTTACGCTCATCATCGGACTGTATTTCGTCACCGACATGGCTCCCGACTTCACCATGGCGGCGCAGCACGTGTTTGAGGCCACGGGCGACAAGGCGGCAGAAATACCCGAAGGGTTCTCGGGCGGCGCGCTCGACTTCGCATCGTCGCTCTTCGGCTGGCTCATCTACCGCGGCGTGAAACTGGAATACGTGGGTATGGCGGTGCTCGCCGTGATAACCCTCGGCATGATGTTCATCAACAACAGGCGCATCGTGGCTGAAGACCGCAAGGCCAACGGCAAATGACAATCCACAGACAAAAGAATTTCTATTTACTCGAACGATAATGAAAAAGATTCTTCTTTCGGCAGCACTCGCTGCCACTGCTCTCTGCGCAAGCGCACAGACAGACTACACAATCCAGACGGCCTGCAACCCGCAGGACGTGAAGACCTACGACACCGACCGTCTGCGCAGTGCTTTCACCATGGAGAAAGTGATGGAGGCTAACAAAATCCATTTCACCTATTCCATGTACGACCGCGTGGTGTACGGCGGCGCGATGCCCGTGGGACAGACGCTCAAGCTGGAGACCATCGACCCGCTGAAAGCCCCTTATTTCTGCTACAACCGTGAGCTGGGCATCATCAACACCAGCGCCGGCGTGGGTGTGGTGACCGTGGACGGCAAGGACTACGAACTGCATTTCAAGGACGCCCTCTACGTGGGCCGCGGAGCTAAGGACATCACTTTCAAGAGCAATGACGCGCAGAACCCTGCCAAGTTCTACCTCAACTCAACCACCGCCCACAAGGCTTACCCCACGCAGATGATCGTGTGCAACGATGCCGCGCGCGCCAAGAAGTTGAAATGCCTCAACTCCAACAGTTTCCACGCAGGAAAGATGGAGGAAAGCAACGACCGCGTTATCAACCAGCTCATCGTGAACAACGTGCTGTCGGAGAAGAACGGCGGCAAGGGCGGTCCCTGCCAGCTGCAGATGGGTCTCACGGAGCTTGCCCCGGGTTCGGTGTGGAACACGATGCCGGCTCACCTGCACGGTCGCCGCGTGGAGGCTTACTATTATTTCAACCTGCCCGAGGGCAACACCATCGCCCACTTCATGGGCGAGCCACAGGAGACGCGCGTTATCTGGCTGCACAACGAACAGGCCGTGATGTCGCCTGAGTGGAGCGTGCATTGCGCCTCTGCCACCAGCAACTACATGTTCGTATGGGGCATGGGCGGCGAAAACCTCGACTACGGCGATATGGACAAAATCCAGTACGTGGACATGAAATAAACAGCTACCCTTTTGCGTGCGGACAATGTTCCGCCGCCGCAAAAGGGCAAACATAAAAGCCGGAAGAGATTTCCCTTT
>CAVHWJ010000354.1:0-2547 GCA_963639565.1 uncultured Prevotella sp.
AGACCGTACATGAATTTCAGTTCGGGACGGAGCTTGAAGAAAGGCAAATAGAAGTCGCAGCCGAGGCCAACCTCAAGGAAAACGTCGTATTTCTTCAGCTTGATGTAGTCGTTGCCGTTGCCCGATAGGTTGAGCATGGGGTTGATGCCGGCCATGAGATAGGGACGGTGGTTGTTGTGGCGCGGAGCGCTGAAGATGATGTCGCAGGCGGCGGAGACGTAGATCGTCTTCATCTGCTGCGTCTGCTCCACGTCCTCGCCGGCGCCGGTCTTGTCGGTGAGGTTATGGAAACGGATGTTGCGCGTGCCGAAATACATCGCCGGGGCGAAACGGAACGCGAAATGCGTGCCGAGACGCAGTTCGCCGAGCACGCCCACGGTGAAACCCATGTCCCACGTGTCCTGGTCGGCGGTGATTACCTTCTCCACCGTGCCGTCGTCGGTGGCAATCATCTGCGGCCCCACGTTGGTGAACTCCAGGTCTTGCAAGTGCGTACCCACCATAACCCCGAAATGGAAGGGACGCAGGTCGGTATAGGGGCGGTTCTGCACCTGCGTGTCCTGCGCCGCGGCGCAGAGCGAGAGCAGCGAAAGCATGAAAGTGAGTATAATGTTTCTTCTCATCATTTTCTTTTGGTGTTTGGGGCTATGCGCCCATACATATTTAGGTATATGCAACTATCATAACGGCATTTTCGCCTTGATATTGTATGGGGAAACGAGTTAGCGAGGGAGGCAATAGTTAAAAATTGAAAATAACACTACCGACTATTAGGTATTTAAAATAAAAGCACTACCTTTGCAACGTACAAAAGTTAGTACAAAAACATTATTAACATACAAATAAAAACATTTATAATTATGGCTTACGTAATTGGTGACGACTGCATCGCATGCGGTACATGTATTGACGAGTGTCCTTCAGGCGCAATCTCAGAGGGCGAAAAGTATTCTATCGACGCAGACGCTTGCACAGAGTGCGGCACTTGCGCTTCTGTATGCCCCTCAGAGGCTATCAGCCTGCCGGAGTAATCGCTCCGTTTGCGCATAGCACAGGAGATTTAAATCTCATATATTATTAAGTTTTAGAAACTAAGGGTGCGACATCTTCACGGTGTCGCCCCTTTTTTTGTTTCATAATGCCCTGCCCTATTTCTTCTCCATGTCCACGGTGAGCCGTCCGATGAAGATGCCGCTCTTGCCGTTCTGGTCGTTTGGCACTGAAATGCCGTCGAGGTTGTCCACACGCTTTTCCTTTACGAAATGCGTGTGGGAATGTCCGCCGAGCACCACGTCGATGTTCCTCGTGGCGGCCATCATCGCCGGGTCTTCGTCAGCGTCATTGCCCCAGCCGAGGTGGGAAAGACAGATAACGAGGTCGCATTTCTCCTTATTTTTGAGTATATCGGCAACGCGCTGCGCCTCCACAATCGGGTCGAGGTATTTCACGCCGACGCAGTTCTTGTCGGACACAAGTCCCTTGAGCTGCGGACCGAGACCGAAAACGCCTATCTTCACGCCGTGGCGTTTGAGCACGATGTACGGTTTCACCAGCCCCTCAACGCAAGTGCCGCTGAAATCGTAGTTGGCGCAGACGATGGGGAACTTAGCCATGCGGAACAGACGCGCCATGTTCTCCAGTCCGAAATCGAACTCGTGGTTGCCTATCGCCGCCGCATCGTAGCGCATCATGTTCATCAGCCCTACCTCCACGTCACCCTTGTACATGGAGTAGAAGGGCGAGCCCTGCGAGAAGTCGCCGCTGTCGAGCAGCAGCAGTTGGTTGTCTTTCTTGCGCTCATCCTTCACCAGTGCCACACGGCGCACGAAGCCTCCGCGCCCAGCCATTAGGGTGTCGGCGAGGGTGGTCTTCAGCGGTTCCACGCAACTGTGGGTGTCGTTGGTGTGGAGTATCAGCAGTTGCTTGCCGCGCGCAGCTGCCGTGGCGAACGCCGCCACAAGCATCAGCGCGAATATCGTTGTCCTTTTCATTTTCATCATTAATTTGTGTGTTTCGTCATTCGCCGGTTATCACAAAGCGGCCTTCAATCTTCGCGTCCACCGCCCCGTCAGTGGCTGTCTTTTCCTTAAAATATTTCACCACGGTGTTCCTCACGCTGCCGATGTTGTCTGGATAAACGGGGTCGGTCTTGCTCTTGAAAGCCTCCATGCGGTCGTTGCCCTCAGCCACGTAGTCGAGCGTCACGATGCGGTATTTTTTCTTCGGCTCCACCTCGCTGCCGTTTATCTTCAGACTCTTGATGTTGCCGGCTTTGTCCGCCACAACCTCCACGCCACGGCTCACCGCCTGTCCGCCGAACCCTGCCATCTGACGGAAGAGTTCCAGCACCTTGTCGCCGGTCAGCGAACAGAAGCATATCGCGTTCTCAAAGGGCGACACGTCGAGCACGTCGCCGTAGGTCACCTCCCCTGCCGGGTATGCCGCGCGTATTCCGCCCATGTTATACACGGCGAAGTCGGGGTTCTCGCCTATCTGCCGTCCGCCCCACATCAGTATGTCGGCCATGAGGTTTGAGAGCGGACTCTC
>CAVHWJ010000355.1:0-2545 GCA_963639565.1 uncultured Prevotella sp.
AGACCTCCCATCGTCCGATGGGAGCTTGGCAAACCGCCCCTTTAAACGGAAGAGACGCTGACAAAAGCCACGGAATAACGCCCGACGCTTGCGAGTTCACGGCATTATTGCTAACTTTGTATCGGAATTACAAAACACATACCGTAAAAAGAAATGCAAGAGACAAGACAACAACGTATAGCGAGACTGCTGCAGAAAGAACTCAGTCTGATATTCCAGAGCCAGACGCGCGCGATGCACGGAGTGATGGTGTCGGTGACGAGGGTGAGGATAAGCCCCGACCTCAGCATCTGCACCGCCTACCTCAGCATCTTCCCCTCTGCCAAGGGCGAGGAACTGATAGAGAACATACGCAAGAACGAGAAGACGGTGAGGTATGACCTGGGGCAGCGCGTGCGCAACCAGCTGCGCATCATCCCCGAACTGCGCTTCTTCATCGACGACTCGCTCGACTACATCGAGCACATCGACGAACTGCTAAAGAAATAACGGCGCAAGCCACAGAAAAAGGAAATGAATTTCTCTCTCTACATAGCGCGGCGGTATCTCTTCTCAAAGAAGAGCACCCACGCCATCAACGTGATAAGCGGCATCAGCGCAGCCGGCGTGGCGGTGGCTACCATGGCGTTGGTGGTGACACTGAGCGTGTTCAACGGCTTCCACGACCTGGTGGCGACGTTCTTCACGTCGTTCGACCCGCAAATCGAGGTGGTGCCGACTGAGGGGAAGACTGCCCCTGCCGACGACCCCACGCTGGCACGGATAAAGGCACTGCCGCAGGTGGAGGTGGCGACGGAATGTCTGAAGGACCAGGCCCTGGCCATATACAACGGACGGCAGAGCATGATAACGCTCATGGGCGTGGACGACAGTTTCGAGGAGATGTCGCGCATCGACGAGATTCTCTACGGCGACGGGAGCTTCACGCTGCGCGCCGCCAACCTCAACTTCGGCATCGTGGGCGTGCGCCTCGCCGAAAGGCTTGGCATGAGCGCCAACTGGCCCGGGGCGATGCAGGTTTACGCCCCGCGCAAGACGGGGCAGCTCGACATGGCCAACCCCACCGACGGCTTCGTGGTGGACTCGCTGATTTCGCCCGGCGTGGTGTTCATGGTGAAACAGGGGAAATACGACCGCGACCACGTTCTCGCGCCCATATCCTTCGCCCGCGAGCTGTTCGAGCAGCAGGGCATGGTGTCGTCGCTGCAAATCCGGCTGAAGAACGGCAGCGACATCGACGACGTGAAGGACCGCATGAAAGCCATTGCCGGCACGCGGTATAAAATCCTCGACCGCTACGAGCAGCAGGCCGACACGTTCCGCATAATGAAGGTGGAGAAATTCATCGCCTACATATTCCTAACGTTCATCCTCATCGTGGCGAGCTTCAACATCATCGGTTCGCTGTCAATGCTCATCATCGACAAGCGCGCCGACGTGGCGACGCTGCGCAACCTTGGCGCGACAGACAGGCAGATAACGCGCGTGTTCCTCTTCGAGGGAAGGCTAATATCGCTCTTCGGGGCGGTCGCGGGCATCGCCATGGGACTGCTCCTCTGCTGGCTCCAGCAGGAGTTCGGCATCGTGGCCCTGGGGCAGTCGAGCGGCACCTTTGTGGTGGACGCATACCCCGTGAGCGTTCACCCCGAAGACGTGGTGGCGGTGTTCGTCACCGTCGTGGCGGTGGGCTTCCTTGCCGTGTGGTATCCCGTGAGGTATTTCAGCAGGAGGCTTTTGGGGAAACAATAAACTTATCATTTTGCGGCATGACATCAAAAAGACTTGCAATCATCACGCTACCGCTGCTGCTCTGCACCGCCGCCGGCGCGCAGAACACCGTGGCGGGCAACGGCAGCAACCCCGAGGACAGGGAAGTGGACATGGACAACCCAACGTTCGTGCCTATGGTGAAGGTGGGAAAGGTGATGCACGAGGGCGACAGCATACAGTATGTGGAACTCAACAACGTGTACGTCTATCCGCAACAGGTGTTCAAGAACGAGAAGGCGAGGCAGAAATACACGCGCCTTGTCTACAACGTGAAGAAGGTGCTGCCCATAGCCAAGGAGGTGAACCACATAATCATCGAGACCTACGAGTACTTGCAGACGCTGCCCGACAAGAAAGCCCGCGACAAGCACATGAAGCTCGTGGAGGATGGAATAAAGAAGGCTTACACGCCGCGCATGAAGAAGCTCACCTTCGCGCAGGGCAAACTGCTCATCAAGCTGATTTACCGCGAGTGCAGCTCCTCGTCATACCAGCTCATCAAGGCGTTCCTCGGTCCTATCCGCGCCGGCTTCTACCAGGCCTTCGCGTGGACTTTCGGCGCAAGCCTCACCAAGAAATACGACCCTGAGGGCGAAGACCGCGAAACGGAACGCGTGGTGAGGCTCGTTGAGAGCGGACAGCTGTAACCTTTTATTGCGGGAAGCGGACTTATATTAAGGTAAGTCCAAAGCGCGCGTATATACCAATGGGGCATATACAAAAAAAAACAGAGGGCGACATGATCACTCATACCGACCTCCTGAAAACATTCTTT
>CAVHWJ010000356.1:0-2544 GCA_963639565.1 uncultured Prevotella sp.
CGGCATCCCCCTGCCCTTCTTCAGCTACGGCGGTTCGTCGCTCTGGGGCTTCACGCTGCTCCTCTTCATATTCCTGAAGATTGACGCGTCGAGGAATTTGGAGAGGAAGGCGTAAGTGTCGGAATTGTCAGTCCACATGAAAACTACTCAGCAACCTAAGGCATAGAATAGTTACGGCAACACCCCCAACCGTTAAAGATACACAAAAGCACAGGGATAATATTCAGCCATTGGCGGAAAATGCGTACATTAGAGCCGCAAAGGAAACCAAGGGCAACATGGACATTAAAGACAACGAAACATACCGCCATGTACACTTTGCCGTAATGGCAATAGAGAGCGGAGCAAAGAACATGGGCATTTCGGGCAAGGAAATGCACGACCGTTTGAAGAAGCAGGGACTGATACACAACCGGCTCTTCAAACGCTACGAGCAGCTGCACACACAAAGTCTGCAATGGGTGGCGGAAGACATAAGTGAAACACTTACTAACTGGGAGGCGGAATCATGATGAAACTGTTTCACGGCTCTGACACTAGTTCAATTCTGCGACAATAATAAAGGGGACTAAAAGAAATGAGAGACAACGTATTATGGCGCAAACAAAGCCGTATCATCATGCTTCTGGCAGAAGCCCTGCATATCAGTGCAGAGCGTGCGCTCGACATTTTTTATTCCACAGAAGTCTATCAGCAGCTGAACAACCCCGGCACAGGGTTGCAGCTGATGAGCGACAGGTACATTCTTGAAGACCTTATAAATGAACTGAGGAGATAGTCAAAACAACGGAATAATCAGCCACGAAACGACTTTTTGTACGTTCGTGGCTGAGAAGCCTACAAAAACAAGCAAAAATACAAAATATAACAAACTGATATACAAAGCATTAAAACACCATGAGGGGATAATCAGCCACGAAACGCTTTTTTGTGCGTTCGTGGCTGAGTTGTTCTTAGGTTGCAAATTCCCTTTTGGCATAGGAAAGCAGTCCAATGAACGACGATAATCGACAAAAGGACTGTCATGATGAACCGCTTTTGCCAATTTTATTCGGTGGCATCGAATAAAATTCGAGGTTTTTATTCGGTGGCATCGAATAAAATATTAAATTTGCAGCAAAACTGAGAAGCATGGACATCGAATTATTTAGAACCATCATATCTGAAAACCAAGAATATATAGGGGATATATCCTTGGTGAAACGTCCCCTTACACTGGAGGAACACGGCAACTATGTGTTCGTGGGGGTAAGGCAAGCGGGAAAGTCTTATCTCCTGTACCAGCAGATGCAGCAGATGATAGAGAACGGGACAGAGCCGGAAAACATCGTATATGTGAACTTTGACGACGAGCGTCTGAAGGAAATGACGGCAATGGACTTCGACCTCATTCTGCAAGCGTACCACAGCATGAACGAGGGGCAACCGGTGTTCTTCTTCGACGAAATACAAAATGTGGACGGTTGGGCGAACTTCGCTCGCAGACTTGCCAACAGGAAATACCAAATCTATGTGACAGGCAGCAACGCCAAAATGTTGAGCCGAGACATCGAGACGGTTCTCGGCGGCAGATACCTTGACCTGAAGGTTTTCCCTTACGATTTCGAGGAATATCTGAGGGCGAACGGCGTTTCACTGTCAAAAGGGTGGCAGTACGGACGAAAGGCGAACGAGCTGCAACGGCATTTCCGCACCTATTTTGAATGGGGCGGCTTCCCCGAACTGGTGAATTTCCGCGAAAAAAGGATATGGCTCAACAGTCTGTACAACCGCATATTCTTCAACGACCTTGTGGTGCGGCACAAAATCAAAAACGAGGACGCCTTGCGCCTTTGCGTGCGCCGACTTGCGGAAAGCGTAATGCAGCCTTGCTCGCTCAACCGACTGTGCAACCTGGTGAAATCAACCGGGACATCATGCAGTCCGTCTACAATCATGGAATATGTGCGCTACCTGCAAGAGTCCTGCCTGTTGATTTCGCTGGACAACTACGCCTCAAAGTTCGTTGAAAAAGAGACAATCAAGAAGCATTACTTTGTGGACAACGGACTGCTGCACCTGTTCATCAACAACCCCGACACGCTGCTGCTTGAGAACCTTTGCGCCATTACCCTATACAAGAAATACGGCAACCGCCTGTATTACTTCAACAAAGGCGTGGAGGTGGATTTCTACATACCCGAAGAAGACATCGCCATTCAGGCAAGTTACAGGATGAGCGACGAAGCCACCTTGGAGAGGGAAATGAAAGCACTGCAAGCCCTGCATACGTTCAGACCTCTCCGCAAGGCCATAATCATAACGTATGAAGACGAGGGGAAGGTGGAATACAACGGACTGGAAATCGAACTGAAGCCTGTCTGGAAATGGGTGCTCTGCCATTAACGGCAAGGGACCATGGATTTGCCGCGAAACAACTCCGATGTTTTGTGTACTATTATCAGTAATCCGGATACACGGTAAAAGGAAGGAATGAGATACTTTTGCAGCGGTAAAAACAACGAAAGGCAAAAGACATGTATCTGGAAAAAATCAAATCGCCCA
>CAVHWJ010000357.1:0-2536 GCA_963639565.1 uncultured Prevotella sp.
GACCCTTCTGGGGGGCTGAGAGACGTACGCCGTCGAGAGAGTAGCGTGCTGCCTCAACGCTGTTGCCGTCGGAAACAACGCCGTTGATGGCTGTCGGGTCAACAGGATAGTCGCAACCGATAGAGTTCTCAATCTTGTTGTCAGTGTAAACCTTAGCGTTGTGCGTGTTGAGGAAAGCAACCAGTTTGAGGTTTTTCTTCACCCAAGCGGTGCTCAGGTCGATGCTGTAGTTAGCCTCGAAGCTGTTGCCGTTCCATGTCACTGCCTCGCCCCAAGGGCTGTTGGCGTAGCGGATAACGTGCATGTGGTAGTAAGTGCCTGACGCGCCGCTCTGGCTCTGTGCCTTAACGCTGTCCTGTGTGAGGTAGAGGGTAAGGAGAGCCGCGTCTTTGTCGAAGCCGTCGTTGCACTCGCCCTTTACATTAACGTTGAGCACTGTGCCGTCCTCGTTGGGAGTAGCGCTGATTGTCAGTCCGGCGTTTGCAACCTCTGCCAGCTGGGCTTTCATGTATGCTGCTATCACTGCTGACGAGAATCCAGCGAGTGGGCATACGTTGTTATATGTGTATTCGCTTTCAGGTACAGCGTCGCTGCGGCGGTTCAGCATAAGGCCTGGAGCTAACTCGCCCTTTCCGCCGTACATGATAGACACAAGCTGTGAATCCCAAGTTTTTGTCAGCCAGTCTGTGTAGTATCCTGCATGGTGGCAAGCCGTGAATACGCGCGACTCGTCTACCTGCTCAAGGGCGCCCTTGAGCACCTTTGCTCCCAGAGGGCAGTTGGGACATTGTTCGGTGGTGAACTCCTCTGCAACGCAGTTGCGGTCCCATATCTTTTCCGCCACTCCAAGTTCGCCCTGTGCCACCTTGTCGGAAGAGAGGTTCGTCTGTCCGTTCACCTTTGTCACTTCCACGGTGACGGTCTTTGTTCCCAATGTAGACTGTGCGGGGATTGTCACGTTGAATGAGCCATAGCTTGACATTCCAACGGAAGAAGCCAAATCATCGTGCTGCTCTGTTCCGGCAACGCCATCAACAGAAACGATATAGTCGAGGCTGCTTACCGCCTCCTTGCTGTTGTTGAAGAACTCCAGGGAAACGGTCTTCTCCTTGTTCAGGCTTACAGCCACTTTTCTGAAGTCGCTCGGCGTAACGTCGTAGTCGGCGAAATCACCTTCAACGACGAACTGCACGCTGAGGTTTCCGTTGTTGCTGCCGAAATTATACCAATCTTCACCGGCACCTCCCTTAGAAGCAGAGATGTTGGCATACATATAAAGATTCTGCGCATCACCTTCGTCAACACAAGAAAGAGGGTAGCAGTCCGCCGTGTAATACTGGCCTGACGCTGTGGCTTTCTGATTATAGTCAAAACCTATAAGATATCCCTTGTCGGCCTCTATCGTGTAAGGGGTTGTCAGTGTAACGGTGTTCCAACCCTTTACGGTGCTTTCCACACTCTGTGAAACCACGTCGTCCTGTACCTCACTGTTATCACCACTTCCAATGACAGGAGCGACGAATACGCGTGAAGAACCCACGGTGTAGCAAAGACCGAAACGTATCGCCACGATTTTCTTGCCCACGAAATTCTTTATGAGGTCGGATGTCATGTATATGGCGGCCTTTGCGCCGGCGAAAGCTCCGTAGTTGGGGATTCCCAAACCATACTCAGCCAGATTGTCTGAAGTGTAGTAACCGGCCAGACGCTGGTTCGCCTTCAGGTCCATCTTGGCGGGAGCTGCCTTTGCCGGAGTCACGAGCCTCTGGTTCTGCCCGAGCGTGAGAGGGCTGCGCTCCACGCTGCCGTTGAACGGCAGAGCCTTTTGTGCGTTCACGCCCAAAGCGAGGGCGAACGCGAACAAGGAAAGTAATGTTTTCTTCATACCTTGAAACTTTTAATTATTTTACGATGCGTTTGATTGTCTTTCCGTTTGAGAGCTTCTCGATGTTCAGCCCCTTCACCGCAGAGTTCACCTGCACTCCGGCGGCGTTGTAGCGAGCCACTACCTTAGCTCCGGCGTTGTCGGCAACGCCGTTGATGGCTGTCGGGTCGGCATAAACAAAGTTCACGGTTATCTTGGGACCGTAAGCCTTGAACTCGTCGTAGGTGGGCTGCTCGAAAGAACTGCCTCCGATGACGATTGTCGTAGAGCCGATCTTGTTCACCAGGAGATTGAAAGTCATTGTGCAAGTGCCGTAGTCGGCAGGGAACCATTCCGTGAGGAAATCAGTCTTTGAGTTTGCCTCCACCGGACCGGGGACAGCCTCATAGCTCCCCACGTGGTCAGTACCCGAAAGACACTGCGCCGGGAAACAGCAGCTCGGCGCGCCGTTGTCAAGGCGGTCGATGGAGAATTTAAGTCCTGCGGCCTGTGTCTCGCTTGTGGTGTTCTCAACGAAGAGGCCGGTGCTGATCTGCAGCTTGCCGTTCACAGTCTCCGCCTCCGTCAAGGTGATGGTTGAGCCGTCGGCCACCACATTGCCGTTTTTGTCCACGAACCTGAAAGTCTCGAGGTCGGTCTGCGCCATTGCGC
>CAVHWJ010000358.1:0-2532 GCA_963639565.1 uncultured Prevotella sp.
TTGCCTAAAGTACATTCACAGTCAAGTTCCTCCAACTTTTTATTGGCCAAGGCATTGTCTGTTTTCATATCAACGACAAAAAACGGTACATTCCGATAGACCAAGTCTCCGAGCCTTAGGGAATCCACCACTGCAATGCCTTTGCTCTCCGCATGATGCACACCCGACATCCGTATATTTTTTGTCTCCATGACCGTTGCCCCGATGCGCCCGGCAAATTCCGGTGTCATTACATTTATGCCAGCCCCTGTGTCATAATTGCATTTCACCTCTTTTCCGTTGACATTTGCCATGACAAATAACATCTCCGGATTTTCGCGGTCGCCGGTGTGGGCAAACAGTGGCACACGCACATCATGACCTGGCTTCTCCACAGTGAACGGACCTCTTTCTGAAAGTTTTGAATAAATGTCCTCATAGCTTTCAAACACCGGATTCACGGGGTGTCCGCCCTTTCTGCAAGCCTCATTCAGACTGTGCAATAAAGCGGAAGCCTTGTCATAATGCCCCAATGCGGCGTAATCCTCTGCCATAAAATACATTATCGAAGGTACAGACGAAGCTAATTTGTCTTGGTGCTTCTCCAAAATTTCCATGCCATAAGTAATTGCGCTATCGGGTTCGTTATAGAATTGGCTGATAAAAAATTTGGAAAGCGGATGCAGGAAAGGGGTCTGCAAATCATGTCCCTCTGAGACATACAAACTCCTAAGTTCCGGCCAATCACCGCCATTCATGGCCTCGCCTATTCTCTCGTCAATGCTTTTTACTTGCCCGAATGTAATTGTCGCAAATAATATTGCGGCGAATGTCATACTGATTCCCCTGATTGTCATAGTCGTTATTTTAGGTTCTTCTGATAGTTGTAAACACTGGAATGATAGTTGTAAACGCCGGATTAAGGCAGCTTGCCACATTGTCGCTCTTTTTAAGGTAACAATTTGTGACCTTAAACGCATTGTCACGTTATTGCTACCTTTTTTAAGGTCGCAATTTGCGACCTCAAACGTGTTGCCGTTTATTGTCGCATACAAAGGTAACGCTTTTTGCCATTAAACAACAATCACGCAAAACCTTTCTTGGAAAAGAGCACAAAAGCGCACGGCGGTTTCATCAAAAAGGGCGGTTCGACAAGCTCCCATCGTCAGATGGGAGGTCTGTTGCCGTCCGATGGGAGACCTGTTATCGTCCGATGGGAGGTCTCCCAACGGACGATAACAGGTCAGGAAACGGCTGCTACGCCCCTGTGTAAACAGTAAGCCAGTTCTTTAGAATCGTCGCTCCGTCGGGCGTGAGCACGCTCTCGGGGTGGAACTGTATGCCGTGGATGTCGTGGTCGCGGTGGCGCAGGGCCATTATCTGACCGTCGTCGCTCTCCGCCGTAACCTCCAGACACGGGGGCAGGGTATCGCGCGCCACCGCCCAACTGTGGTAACGGCCCATTACGATGCGGCGCGGCAAAGAGCCGAAGATGTAGTCGTTGGCGAACTGCGTGCCTTCCGTCGCCACGCCGTGGTACACCTCGGCGAGGTTCACGAGCTTCGCCCCGAACACCTCGGCTATGGCCTGATGCCCAAGGCACACGCCAAGCACCGGCTTGCGCCCGGCGTAGGCGCGGATAACGTCGGTGAGCAGTCCGGCCTCGCTTGGGATGCCCGGGCCGGGCGAGAGGATTATCCTGTCGAAGGGTTCGAGTTGGGCAATTTGGAACTGGTCGTTGCGTATCACCTCCACCTCCGCCCCAAGCCCCCTTACGAGGTGGGCGAGGTTGTAGGTGAACGAGTCGTAGTTGTCGATTATCACAACGCGCTGTCCGCCTGTCGTTCCGCTATGTATTTCTTCATTCATCATTGCAGTCATGGTTTTACAGTTATCATTCCTTGGGGCGCACTAAAGCTGTTCGGCAATCCTCACCGCCTTCATCAACGCCCCCAGTTTGTTGTTGCTCTCCTCCAGTTCATATCCGTCGTCGCTCTTCGCCACGATGCCCGAACCGGCCTGGAACCACAGTTCGCCGTTGCGCGATATGAACGTGCGGATCACGATGGCCTGGTTCAGGTCGCCGTTGAGACCGATGAAGCCGATGCAGCCGCCGTAAGCCCCGCGGTTGTGGGGTTCCATTTCGGAAATCAGCTGCATCGCCCTCACCTTGGGCGCGCCCGACAGCGTTCCGGCAGGGAAGGTGTCGAAGAACGCCTTTATGGGGTCCGCGCCGTCGTTGAGCGTACCGCTCACGCGGCTGACGAGGTGTATCACGTGACTGTAAAACTGCATGTCCTTATAGAAGTCCACCTTCACGTCGTGGCAGTTGCGGCTCAGGTCGTTGCGCGCCAGGTCCACAAGCATCACGTGCTCCGCGTTCTCCTTGGGGTCACGGCGCAGGAACTCCGCGTTGCGGCGGTCTTCGTCGGGGCTGCCGGTGCGCCGCGTGGTGCCGGCGATGGGGTCAATGAACGAGCGGCGCGCCACGATGCGGTTGTGGGTCTCGGGCGACGAACCGAAGATGCGGAAGCCGCCGAAGTCGAAATAAAA
>CAVHWJ010000359.1:0-2524 GCA_963639565.1 uncultured Prevotella sp.
TTCCGCCGTTTCCGCAAGGCCGTGAGGGAATACCGGCTGCTTGAAGACGGCGACAACATCCTCATCGGTCTCTCCGGCGGAAAGGACTCCCTCTTCCTCGTGGAGACGCTGGGGCGGCAGATGCGCATAAGCAAGCCGCGGATAAAAGTACACGCCATACACATCCGCATGGACAACATAAAATACGAGAGCGACACTGAGTATCTCGAGGAGTTCTGCCGCCAGTGGGGAGTGGAGTTCCACAAGGTCACCACGGCCTTCGACATGACCACCGACAACCGCAAGTCGCCCTGCTTCCTCTGTTCGTGGAACAGGCGCAAGCAGATTTTCCTCACCGCCCAACGGCTCGGCTGCAACAAAATCGCCCTCGGCCATCATCAGGACGACATCATCCACACCGCACTGATGAACCAGATTTTCCAGGGGCATTTCTCCACCATGCCGGCAAGGCTAAGGATGAAGAAGATGCCCATGACGATAATCCGTCCGCTCTGCATGGAAGAGGTGGCCGACATAAGGCGTTACGCCGAACTCTCGGGCTACGAAAAGCAGAAAAAGCTCTGCCCCTACGAGACCGACTCCCACCGCTCTGAGGTGGCGCGCCTTTTCAGTGAGATAGAACGCATGGCGCCCGAAGCGCGCTACTCAATGTGGAACGCCCTCGACGCGGAGGGGAAACTTGTGGAAGAATAAAATAAAGACAAAAGCCGGCACATGATGTATATGAAAATAAAGACAATGGCTGTCGCTATATTGGCGGCGACGCTGCTCTCTGGCTGCGGAGAACCCAAGACGAACGCCCCGGCGAGGTTCACCGACGAGGTGAGGCTCGGCATGACACCCGTGAAAGACCAGGGCGCAAGCTCCGTTTGCTGGGCTTACGCCATGCTCGCCACCATAGAGACGGAGCACATAATGAGGGGCGACTCAGTTAATCTCTCGCCCGACTATGTGGCGAGGGCGGCGATAGCGGAACAGGCGGACAGGTGCTATCTCTCGCAAGGAAAAAGCCGCATAAAAACCCGCGGCATGATGCCGCAGCTCGTGCGTCTGATACAGACCTACGGACTGATGCCCTACGACAGTTACCACACCTCCGCCAACATCACCGTGGCGGCGCGCAAGGCGGAACACGCCGTGACGGCGGCGGCAAGGCAGGGCAAAGGACTGGCGGCGGCACGGCGCACGGCAGAAGCGGTGATAGACCAAAGCATGGGTCCGCTGCCGTGGCACGTGTATATGTACAGCATGGAATACACTCCCCTCGAATTCGCCCACAGCGTGTGCATGCCCGACGAATACGAGGCTTTCACAAGTTTCACGCATCTCCCCATGGGCAAGAGGGCGGCGCTCGACGTGCCGGACAACTACGGCGGCTACACCTTTTATAATATACCCATTGACAAACTCATGGCGCTGATGGAAAAATCCCTGCGCGACGGTCACCCCGTGTGTTGGGAGGGCGACACCAGCGAGAGGGGCTTCTCTTTCCAGAAAGGCGTGGCTGACGTACACGAAGCCCGACGCGCGGCGACGCAGGAACAGAGGCAGAGGGAGTTTGAGACCTTCCGCACCACCGACGACCACTGCATGGCGATTGTAGGTCTGGCGCACGACGCCACAGGCAGAAAATACTTCATCTGCAAGAACTCATGGGGCAAGGAAAACCCCTACGGCGGACTGATGTATATGTCGTTCGACTACGCCCGCCTGAAGACCGTGGCGGTGATGGTGAACAGGTACGCCACGGAAAACAAAACCCCAATTCCTTTGTGACGTAAACATTTTTTGCTTAATTTTGCAGGAAGACAACAAAACATAAGGATTATGAGTTATACACGCATGAGCGCGGCACAGGCTGCCGCGATGATAAAAAACGGCGACAGTCTGGGTCTCAGCGGCTTCACGCCGGCGGGAACGGCAAAGGCCGTGACAAGGGAACTGGCCAAGATAGCCGAGGCCGAACACGCGGCAGGGAGGGAATTCAAGGTGAGCATCTTCACCGGGGCCTCCACGGGACAGAGCACCGACGGGGTGCTCGCCGAAGCGCGTGCCATAAAATACCGCGCGCCGTACACCACAAACCCCTCGTTCCGCAAGAGCGTGAACTTGGGCGAGATTGCCTACAACGACATCCACCTGAGCCACATGGCGCAGGAACTGCGGTACGGCTTCTACGGCGACGTGGACTGGGCTATCCTTGAGGTGTGCGACATCGAGGAGCATGGCGACGTTTGCCGCGCTTATCTCACCGCAGCCGGAGGCATAAGCCCCACGGTGGCGCGGCTGGCGAAGCACGTCATACTGGAGCTTAACGCCTTCCACAGCAAGGACGCGAAGTTCATGCACGACGTTTACGAACCGCTCGACCCGCCGCAGCGGCAGCCCATTCCCATCGTCCGTGTGGGCGACCGCATCGGCAAGCCATACGTGGAGATTGACGCGAAGAAAATCGTGGGCGTGGTGGAATGTGACCTGCCCGACGAGGCGCGCGCCTTCAAGGACAGCGACCCCGTGACCGACC
>CAVHWJ010000360.1:0-2511 GCA_963639565.1 uncultured Prevotella sp.
TGCATAAGGAACAGCCCGACTCGTTCGCATGGCACAAGCAGTCGATTTTCGACGCCGTGCAGGGCAAGACATACACCGCCTCGCGCACTTGCGCCCCGGGCGGCGACTACATCTTCGTGGCGGCAACCGACGGTACGGAGACGGAGTTTCTGAGGAAGAACATCAACGACGACAGCGAACCGTGGACGCTGCTCGACGGGCGCACTTTCGGCGTTGAGGCTTACAAGAACATCGCTGCGCTCGACGGATATGTATATATCCTCGACCAGGGCACCATGTACCGCAGCAAGAACGCCTCGTCGTGGGAGACGGTGGCTTCGGGCGTGAGCGGAATAAGCAAGATTATCGGCGCAAGCGACAGCAAGATTTACGCCCTGGCAAGCGTGGGCGGCGGCATGAAGTCCACTACCAACGGCATTGACTGGGCTGACGAGACGCTCGACGATGAGGCTGAATACCTCCCCACGGAGAACATGAGCGTGTTCACCGAACCCCTCTCCACCAACAAGAGCGCGAGCCGCATCGTGATTATCGGTACGGGGAACGACGACGCGAAGACCACACGTGTGTGGACAAAGATTGAAGACCCCACCGAAACCGAAGACCCCTACAAGTGGACTTTCTGCAAGGGCGAGGAACGCTATGCGCTGCCCTATATGCAGGGCATGACGGCGATGCGCTACGACAACGCCCTCTATGCCATCGGCGGCGTGGGTCTCGACAACACCAAGGTGAAGGCGTACGCCAAGATTTACCGCAGTCTTGACCATGGCTTGACGTGGCAGAAAGGCACTCTCTTCACCCTGCCCAAGGATATGGCGGAGACGCTTGAACCGGCAGCCGTGAACATGGTGGCGGACAAGGAGAACCATGTGTGGATTGTCAGCGCCGGCAGCGGCGAGGTGTGGAAGATGCGCATCAACCGCCTCGGCTGGAAACAGGAGCAGAGGGCTTTCAACGAATAATCATGGGTGCGTCCGCCCTCGCGGCGGAGCATATATAATAAGGTATAGTAGAGAAAAACATTCCCCATGCCATTCACTGCACGACATATAACGGACTTGTCCGGTCTTTCGTCGCGCCGCCGCTTGTCGCAGGTGCGTCGGTGGGTGGCGTGTCTCGTCCTTGCGCTTCTCGCCGCGTTGCCCGCGGCGGCGCAGGAGGACGATATGTATAAGATGGAAATCGGCGCCGGGGTGGGGCTGGTGAATTACCTTGGCGACTTCAACGGCAGTCTCACAAAGAATATGCAGCCCGGGGCTTCGCTGCTGCTGCGCAGGGTGTTCAACCCGTGGGTGGACTTGAGGCTCAACCTGATGTACGGCAAACTGAAAGGCGAATCGAAGAACGCCGGGACGTATTACCCCGACTACCAGACCACAGACTATTCGTTCAGCAACACGCTCTTCGACGCATCGCTGCTCTACGAATACAACTTCTGGCCCTACGGCACGGGACGCGACTACCGCGGCGCGAAACGCGTCACGCCGTTCATATTCCTCGGCATCGGGGCAACCTACGTCAAGACGGAACAGAAGGGCGTGTTCACGGGGAATTTCCCCATCGGACTGGGGGTGAAATACAAGGCAGGGAAGCGCGTGAACATCGCTCTCGAATGGGCGATGCACTTCTCACTGAGCGACGAACTCGACGGGGTGAAAGACCCGTATATGATAAAGAGCAGCGGACTGTTCAAGAACACCGACTGCTACTCCGCTCTGCAGCTGACTGTCACTTACAGCTTCATGCAGAAATGTAGAACTTGCAACAGCGACAAATATGACTGACAACCAGAACATAAAGTTGGACATGAACCGCATACCGCGGCACATCGCCGTGATTATGGACGGCAACGGCAGATGGGCCACGCAGCGTGGCAAGGAACGCAGCTACGGCCACCAGGCCGGGGTGGACACCGTGAGGCGCATCACGTCGGAGTGTACGCGCCTGGGGGTGAAATACCTCACGCTTTACACTTTCTCCACCGAAAACTGGAACCGCCCCGCCGACGAGGTGGCGGCTCTCATGGGCTTCGTGCTCACGGCTCTCGAAGACGAGCTGTTTATGAAGAACAACGTGCGCTTCCGCGTCATAGGCGACCTGAAAAGGCTTCCCGGGGCGGTGCAGAAGAAATTGCAGGAGACGATAGCGCGCACCGCCGCCAACGACTCCATGACGATGACCATCGCCCTGAGCTATTCTTCGAGGTGGGAGATTACCGAGGCGGTGAAGAGCATCGCCTCGCGCGTGGCTAAGGGTGAACTCGCCCTCGGCGGCATCTGCGAGGACACCGTGAGCCAAAGCCTCACCACGGAGTTCATGCCGGACCCCGACCTGCTAATCCGCACGGGCGGCGAACTGAGGATTTCAAATTATCTGTTGTGGCAGATTGCCTATTCCGAACTCTATTTCTGCGACACTTTCTGGCCTGATTTCATGGAGGCTGACCTCCACATGGCCATCGCCAGCTACCAGAGCCGACAGCGACGCTACGGCAAGACGGAAGCGCAA
>CAVHWJ010000361.1:0-2508 GCA_963639565.1 uncultured Prevotella sp.
CGTTGCTGCTGAACGTGAAGTGTATCTGCGGATATACGAGCACGATGCGCTCGTAAGCGGTCATTATGTTGTTGAGTTCGGTGGTGTTCGACTTGAGGAATTTCCTCCTCGCTGGAACATTGAAAAAGAGGTTCTGAATGAAGAAATTGCTGCCCTGCGGACACGCCGTAGGTTCCTGGTTGAGCACCTTGCATCCCGATATGGAGAGCAGCGTACCCACCTCGTCGGCGGCCTGACGCGATTTCAGTTCCACCTGTGCCACCGCCGCAATCGAGGCGAGAGCCTCGCCGCGGAAGCCCATGGTGTGGAGGGCGAAGAGGTCGTCGGCCTTACGAATCTTCGACGTGGCGTGACGCTCGAAGGCGAGGCGTGCGTCGGTCTCCGACATACCCTTTCCGTCGTCAATCACCTGTATTGAAGTCTTGCCCGCGTCCACCACGAGCACGTCGATACGTTTCGCGCCGGCGTCCACGGCATTCTCCACAAGTTCCTTGATTACCGAAGCGGGCCGCTGTATAACCTCGCCCGCGGCAATCTGGTTTGCCACCGAGTCGGGCAGGAGTTGTATAATGTCACTCATTTCCTATTTCCTCTGTTTCGTTTTCTTATGGTGATAAAATTGCAGTGTCTCGACTTTCAGCCAATGATATTCTCAATGACAGTATCTATGACCTCATCAAAATACGCTTTCTTGACAAACGTGTTGTTCCGCTTCATCACATCCTCCACATTAAACATATTCACCAAGTGGGTGATAAAGTATGACTGCTTTCCCAAAGGCTTGTTGAGCCACTCGTCTTTTATGCGAATCGTGTATTCCGGAAAATGATTCTTTGTAGAAATCAACACGGCATAAAACATTCCGTCTTCATCCTCTTGTAGTTCATCCCTTGAAATTACGAGAGCGGGATGAGGGAGGATAGTTCCATCGGGCATAACGAACGGAACCTCGACGATTTCTCTTTGTTCAACTGATGTTACAACCATTTTTCCATAGCTTTTATGGCCTTTGGCGAACGGTAAGGCTTATATTTGGAGTAATCTATCTGCGACAAATCCGCGTGTTCGGTCTCATCCCAATCCGGATATGAAGCGAGTCTGGCGGAAAGTTCTTCGTCGGACAAGCCACCGTGTCTTGACACACGTCGTCCCCTTTTATCCTTCAGCATTTTTAGGCACATAACCAGCGTAATTTTGTCTTCCGACGAAGCCACGGCATCCATTACCTGATGCCGAAGGGAATCAAGCCAGCCGACTTGTGAAGAATATGCCGCGACAGGTTCTGACACCGTATTGGCATTATCATCTTCGGGGAGTTTATAAGTTCTTTCGTCCATATTTCATCCTTTCGTTAAAGCAATGAAAGTATATATTTCTTCTCTTAATGCAAAGATACGTATTTTGTCAATAATTCCAATGTCCAAACACCATGAAGCCCAACAGGAAAACACAAAGAATTATTATCGCCACAATCCCGATGTTCATCGACATTCCGCTGGCGTGCCGTCTTTCCCGCTTGCGCAGATGCCGCATATCGGCTGTAAAAGATTCGTGAAGCCGCCGTTGCATAGCCTCTCGGTCGAAACTGTTGCCGCCGCCGTTTCCGTCGCCATCTGCGTACTGGCTTGCCCGGGACACCAACTCCTTTAACCTTTCTTTCCGGTCGTCGGCATAGATGTTGATGTGCTCAAAGCGTCGCGGCTTAGGTTGCTGGAACAGGTTTATCATTCTTCGCCTCCTCTTTTATCGTTTCCTTTGGCTCTTCGGTCTCGATTTTCTGCAGCGGTGCGGCGTGTCGGCGCACGGTCTTCAGCTCCGTGCCGCTCTTCTTGCCGCGCCACTCATAGATGTCGTCCTTGTTCAGCGGACGGATATAGTCGAACCACGCGAAATTGGGCAACTTGTATTTGTCAGGCGGAATCTGCGTCATGGGATACCACGTGCCGTCGGTCTTCGGCGTCCAGATTTTCTGGAGCTGTCTGCCGGGCATGAACATCCGCATCGTGTCGGTCTCCATATACACAAGTCCCATGAGGGTGGAGTCTTTGTCGTCCACGGGGTAATACACCGACATCACGTTGCCCACCGCCTCAGTGTTGTCAATCTGCCCCTTTTTGAAAAAGGCGAACATCTCCCTCGAAGCCAACTGGTTGAAATGCTCCCTGTCGGGCATCAGTTCGGCGGAAAGAGCCTGGTTTATCACGTGGGCGCGGTCCACCGTGGAGTCCTTCATAAACACCTCTATCATCTCGCCCAGCAACTGCCTCTCGCCGCTCCACGCTATCGGGTCGCGGTACATCGTCATGCAGGAGTCGAGTGTGGAATATACGAGCGAATCGCACACCGCCTGAACGTCGTTGCGGAATATGCGCACCTTGTTATAACAATGCGCCACGCGGTAAACGGAGTCGGTGTTGATATGATGTGTTATCATCTTCACCGTGTCGCAGTGCAGATACAGTGTGTCGGGCTGCGAGTATTCCATGAGCACCGGGTTTTCGGTGGCGA
>CAVHWJ010000362.1:0-2491 GCA_963639565.1 uncultured Prevotella sp.
TGGCGATTATAAGCACGTTGAATATGCGGTGTGTCATCAGGTTCTTGAACGACACATCCTTCAGGTAGAACTTGTTGTTCCACTCTTGGTGGCCTTTCTCGTTCATAGGCTTCGGTTTGGATTATGATGCAAAGGTAGCGGTTTATTTTAGATAAAGGGGGATTTGGTGGGAAATTATTGGACGGCTCGGACTACTTAGACAACTCAGACTACTCGGACAACTCAGACTTCTCCGACAACTCCGAGTAGTCCAAGCTGTCTGAGCTGTCCGAGCCGTCCAAGTTGTCCTTTTTTATACCCTTTCCTCAAAAAAAATCTCCAACTCCTTTCCCTCTCAATTTTTTCCCTTATCTTTGTAACCTAAATAAACCCCATAATACTATGACACCTCCCGGCCCCGATTTCATCCCCATGCAGGGCGGCTACCGGAAACTTAAAGCCTTCCAACTCGCCACTTGCATATATGATGTCACCTACTATTTCGCCAACAGGTATTTCGACAAGAAAGACCGTACCGTGGACCAGATGGTTCAGGCGGCGCGCAGCGGAAAGCAGAATATCGCCGAGGGCAGTGCAGCAAGCACCACGTCGAAAGAGACGGAACTGAAGCTAACAAACGTGGCGAAGGCAAGTCTTCAGGAACTGTTGCTCGACTACGAGGATTTCATCCGGGTGAACGAACTCGAACAGTGGCTTCCCACTGACAGCCGCACGGTGAAGACGCGTCTTCTCTGCCGCAACCACAGCGATAGCAAATATTATGTTGAAGCCGCCAAAATAAGGTCGGCAGAAACTGTGGCTAACATCGCCATAGTCCTAATCCACCAGACTGACTACCTCCTCGAACGTCTCATAAACCGCCAGAAACAGGACTTCCTGAAAAACGGCGGAATAAGAGAACAGATGACAAAGGCAAGGATTGAGGAGAGGAATAGGAGGAGAGGATAATCAACTCGGACGGCTTGGACGGCTCAGACTACTCAGACTGCTCCGACCTCTCCGAGCTGTCCGACCTCTCTGAGCTGTCCGAGCCGTCCGAGTAGTCCAAAAAGAAAGAATAATTCTAACCCCAAAAACCAAATAAAATGAAAAAACTCCTATCATTAGCAGTGGGGCTTTTTGCGTTGGCTCTCAGCGCCGGCGCACAGGGCTACCCCTACGACAACCTCTACACAGGTCTTCCGTTCAAGATGACCAAGGTGACACGGCCCTCGTTCCCCGACCGCACCGTCAGCGTGAAGGACTTCGGCGCAAAGGGCGACGGCGTAACGCTCAACACCGCGGCGATACAGGCCGCCATCGACCAGACCGCCAAGAAGGGCGGCGGAACGGTGACAGTGCCGCAGGGCGTGTGGTTCACGGGCCCTGTTGAACTGAAGAGCAACATCAACTTCCACCTCGAAAAGGGCGCGATACTGCTCTTCTCGCCCGACCCTGACCTTTATCCTATCGTAAGCTCCGTGTTCGAGGGTCTCGACACAAAGCGGTGCAAGTCGCCTATCTCGGGCTACAACCTCACCAATGTGGCTATCACCGGCAGTGGCGTTATCGACGGCAACGGACAGTTCTGGCGCCCGCTCAAAAAGGAGAAGGTGACGGAGAAGCAGTGGAAGGAAGCCACCTCTAACGGCGGCGCCTTTATCCGCGACGGCTTCTGGATTCCCTCTGAGGGGGCGAAGAAGGGCTACCTCATGGCGGACATGAACGTGCCGACGGGCGAACTCTCCGACGCACAGTGGGACAGCATCAAGGTATTCCTGCGCCCCGTGATGATCAACATCGTGAACAGCAAGAACGTGTGGCTCAACGGCGTCATCTTCCAGAACTCGCCGGCGTGGAACGTGCATCCGCTGATGTGCGAGAACGTGCTGATTGAAGAGGTGGAGGTGCGCAACCCGAGCTATGCGCAGAACGGCGACGGCCTCGACCTGGAGTCGTGCAAGAACGCCCTCATCGTGAACTCCCGCTTCGACGTGGGCGACGACGGCATCTGCATCAAGAGCGGCAAGGACGCCGACGGCAGGAAGCGCGGCGTGCCGTGCGAGAACGTCATCGTGGACGGCTGCACCGTGTTCAAGGGCCACGGCGGCTTCGTCGTAGGCTCTGAAATGAGCGGCGGCGTGAAGAACATCAGCGTGAGCAACTGCCAGTTCCTTGGCACCGACGTGGGTCTGCGCTTCAAGAGCAAGCGCGGCAGAGGCGGCGTGGTGGAGAACATCTGGATAAAGAACGTCTCCATGTTCGACATCCCCACCGAGGCGGTTATCTTCAACCTCTATTATGGCGGTCTCTCTGCCGCCGAGGCTCAGGCTGCCGGCAAGAACAAGACGGAGGAGATAAAGCCCGAGCCTGTGACGGAGGAGACTCCCTGTTTCCGCAACATCTACATTGAGGACATCGTTTGCCGCAACGCCAACCGCGCCATGTTCTTCAACGGTCTGCCCGAAATGCCCGTGGAGAACATCAACCTGAAGAACATCGACATCACCGC
>CAVHWJ010000363.1:0-2490 GCA_963639565.1 uncultured Prevotella sp.
AGCATACTCATGGTGACACACGCGGCGCAGCCGAAATTCTGCTCCAGCGAGTCCCAGCACTGTATCGCCACGGCATCCACCTGGTTTGCCTCAACCCAACGGTTCACCGCCACGCCGAACTTGCACTGCAGGCGCAGCTTCTCCTTGTAGCTCTCAGGCACTTCGGCATATCCAGCCACCTTCTCCATTTGGCGGAGCAGGTCGGAGTCGCTGTCCTCGATAGCCTGTGCGGCATAGAGGATCTCGCTCAGGTCGGCCGGCACGACGGTTATCCCCGAAGCCTGGAGCAGTTTCTCGCTCGCGCGGCAAGTGTTGAAGCCGAGCGGACGCGTGCCGATCTGTCCGATACGCGCGTGGCGCAATCCGTTCACCACGCGGCAAACGGCGGCGAAGCGGTTGATGTCCTGCGCCAAGAGCGGCGAATAAACGGAGTAAGTGTGCAGGGTGGTGTCGGTGAACGGGATGCCGTACTGGTAGAGGTTGTTGCAGACGGAAATCTTTCCGCAGAAAGCGTCGCGGCGGCTGTCGAGATCCACCTTGTCGTTCTGGTCGTCGCAAGCCTGCACGAGCACCGGCACCCTGAGGTCGGCCACGCTGATGGCGTTGATGATGCCAATCTCGAAGCCGAAGTTGGGCAGCGACACGATGATGCCGTCGATGCGGTCGCGGTTCTGGCGGAAGAGTTCGGCGCATTTCAGACCGTCCTCGCGCGTCTCGATACTGCTGCTGCCTGTCGGCGTAGCGTCCTCGGGCAGGATAACATAGTCATAGCCGTTGTCCTCGAGCGTCTTGAGCAGTTGTTTGCGCACGTCCCTCGCCAGTTCGGAGTTGAAATATGCGCGAGTGCCGATGATGACACCGAAGCATTGTTTCTTGTTCATAGTATTCTGTATTATATAAGTAACCTTTATTAAATAACTGAATTTTTATTTGATGAGCTGCCTCACCGCCTTGTGCCATCCGTCGATGTACTGCTCCATGAGCCGCTCGTTGTCCTGCGCACTGATGCGCCATTTCGTCTGGCGCAGCTGTGCCACCTCCTCGAAACTCGTCCACACCTTGCGCGACAGGCCGTTCATCACCACCGCGCCGAGAGCCGAAGCCTCCTCCACGTCGGAACGGTTCACCGGCACACGCAGACAGTCGGCCTGGAACTGCATGAGAAACTTGTTCTTCGTGGGTCCGCCGTCCACGCGTATCTCCTTCAGACTGATTCCGGCCTTCACCGTCATCGCCTTAACGAGGTCGTTCACCTGATAGGCGATAGACTCGAGGGCGGCGCGCAGGAAATGCGCCCTTGTGGTGGCGAATGTCATGCCCATCACGGCGGCCTTCACGCTGTCGTTCCACCACGGCGCGCCCAGTCCCGCGAACGCCGGCACGAAATACACGCCGCCGTTGTCGTCCACCGACGTGGCCTCTTTCTCCACGTCGGCCGGCGAGGCAATCATCCTGAGCTGCTCCTGAAGCCATTTCAGCGTGGCCCCGGTGCTGTGGATGTTTCCCTCAAAGGCATAGAACACCTTGCCGAGGGCGGCGAAGCCGATAGAGGTTACAAGACCGTCGGGAGCTGCCGCGGCCTTCTCGCCGATGTTCACCATCACCGAAGAACCCGTGCCGTAGGTGGCCTTGCCCAGACCCGCCTCGAAACACATCTGTCCCGTGAGCGCGCCGTGGGAGTCGCCGAGCACTCCGGCAATCGTAATCGGCCTGTTGAACACGCCGCCCACCGTCGTCTCGCCGAAAACGCTGTCGCAGGGCAGCAGTTCGGGGAGCATACAGCGCGGTATGCCAAAGAGCTTGAGCAGGTCGTCTTCCCAGTCGAGCGTGTGGATGTTCATCAGCATGGTGCGCGAGGCGTTGGTGTAGTCGCTCACATGGCGTTTGCCGCCGGTGAGCTTCCATATCAGCCACGACTCCATGGTGCCCATGAGCAGGTCGCCCCTGTCGGCCTTTTCCCTTGCCCCCTCCACGTTGTCGAGGATCCACTTTGCGCCGCTCGCCGCGAAATAGGGGTCGATGAGCAGTCCGCTCTTCTCCATCACCATGCGTCCGTATCCCTGCGCCTTGAGTTCGTTGCAGATGTCAGCTCCGCGCATGCACTGCCACACCACGGCGTTGCAGACAGGCTTTCCGGTGGTCTTGTCCCACACCACCACGGTCTCCCTCTGGTTGGTGATTGCCATGGAGTAAGAAGCCGTGTGGTCGGCTCCGCGCATGAGTTCCTCCACCGCCGTGAGCACGTTGCGGTAGATTTCCTCGGCGTCGTGCTCCACCCACCCTGCCTTGGGGTAATACTGGCGGTGCTCCACGTTCACGCGCTGGAGCATCTCGCACTGCTCGTTGAAGAGCATCGCCTTGGTGGCTGAGGTGCTTTGGTCGATAGCTATTATGTAGTTGCCCATCCTTTTTATTTTTTGAGGAAATCCAACGCGCTCTTCACGATGCCCTCGGCGTCAAGGCCGTAGTGATGGAAGATTTCCTTGTTCG
>CAVHWJ010000364.1:0-2483 GCA_963639565.1 uncultured Prevotella sp.
GTTATGTTCAGCACTGTTGAACTTATATTCAGCACTGTTGAACTTATGTTCGGCAGTGTTGAACTTTTGTTCAGCATTGTTGAACTTAGATTGTCCTGCGATTTCGTTATGCTGTAAAAAACGACAGTGACTTTCAAAAGTATTCTTTCGTTTGGATTCTATCCAATATTGAATGATTCTCTCCGAACTTTTTGGGGGTGTTTCCGAACTTTTTGAGCTGTCTCCGAACTTTCCGGACAACCTTTTGACAACTTGCCTAATCGTATTTACCCACATCGTTGAAATATGTGTATCTCTCCAAAAGTTTCCAATACTCGGGCTTTTTGAAATTCAGGAGCATATTCTGCATTTCCCTCTCCTTCATGTTGGAGGGAACGCCAAGTTCGTTGAGAAGCACTTCTATCGTCGTTTCCCTGTTCGAGTCTTCACACGACAAACCGTTGCTCGCCAAATAGAACCAGATTCTTCTTATGGCTTTCAGCTCCGTGCAGTCGAGACCCAACTTGGTCAATGTGGGGACAACCGGTTCAGGGTCTTCCGACCATGTTATGTTTCCGTCGGTTTTGTAAGTCACCTCTTTTGATATGTTCTTTCGGAACACAAGGGGATGCACGAACTTGTCGCCCCTGTAATTGTTGCAGCACTTTGACTGACCTGACGGCAGATAGCCGAAACACGAGGGTATCAGGTTCTCGTAGGCAACGGTGTGCGGAAACGGCGGCACGTCGCCGGGTCTTTCAAGGAAATCTTTGGCAAGGATGATGTTGCCTTTGTCGAGTTCGCTCTCCAACTGGAAATACTCGCCGTATTTGTCGGGTGATTTGGTGGAGTTCGGAATTACGTGTTCCAACGTGGTGCCTTTGATGTCCCTCATGCAGTAGCAGCACCTGTGGCTGTTGTCTTCAAGCAGTCTTTCCACAAAGGCGTTCTTACATTCCGGGTCAGCCCTGAAAGCGGCGTACAGGTCTTCCGGGTATTTGCCGCTTTCGTCCAACCGGCGTTTCAGAAAGGCTTTGATGATACTGTGCGCCCATTCGCGGCTTTTGCTTTTGTCTATGTATTCCATAGCCCGCTACTTTTGGAGTTCCTCTACCAGTTTGCTGTTCTTGCCCACTTTGTCTTCAATCATAGCTATGACGCGCTGCATACGTTCTTCGCTCCCTTCCTCTTTCCAGTACCAATATGAATTTACGAGTTCCGTCAGCATGGAGTTCCTTACCGGGGATTCCATTTGGTTTTCAAGCAGACTGTTATAGTCTATGCCGTAAGAATTTGCCAGTTTGTTGTATTCGGTAGACTTGTCGCCGGCTTTTCTCAGTTGGTAAACAACGTTGTCTTCATCCTGCCTGAAATTGGACAGAACTACCGGCGAATGGGTGGAAACCACAAACTGCATCCTCGGGAACGCGCGGAGCAGCCGGTCAAGTATTTCCTGTGCCAACGACGGATGCAGATGCAGGTCAATCTCGTCGATGAAGCAGATGCCTGAGGGGGTGCAGTTCTTGTTCAGGAGAAACGCCCTGTTAGCCAAATCGAAAGCTACCTCGAACGCACGCCTGTAACCGGCCGGGAGCGAGTCGAAATCAGACACCGTGCCGTCGGCGAAAACAAGGGTGGGGATGTCGTCCTTTCCCCTCGATGTAACCGTTATCTCGCTCAATTCAAAGTCATCGTTTCCAATGGTGCCTTGCAGTGGCGCGGCAAAAGATTTCATGCAATTTCCCACGGCACAAAGGTATTCCGCCTCGTGATTGCCTGAATGTCCGTATTTGTGGTTTTTCCATTGCATGGCGAAATACTGCCGCCAGACCAATCCGCAGTCGCGCGGGTCGTCCCAGTTGTAATATCCGGCGGACTGCGGAATGCCGAACTCGGAATTGAGCAGGTCCTGTATTTTCTTTCCTATCGTCGCCTTTTCATGCGGAAAAGCGTCAGAATAGAAAGCAAGGACAGGCAGGTCGTCAAGATTGACGTAGTGGTTCCAGAAACGGATGGCCTCGGGTGTGGAGAGTTCCTTCATCCCGGAAGACAGGCTGTCGCGGCGGAACACCACGTCCAAAGGCTTCTCTTCGCCTATTTCTATTGTTGTTTCTATCTGTATGGGAAATGTACCCTCGCTCGCCTGTGTTCCGTCCTGTCTGTATTTCCTTATGGCGTCGTTGGTAGAAAAACTCTTGATTTTCTGGATGGTATTCGCGATAAAGTTGCTTTGGCTTATCTTGGGGCTTTTTGAGAAGATAAAGCTCAAAGACTGTTTCAAGGCACTAATCATATTGGTCTTGCCCATGCCGTTCTTGCCGATAAGCACGGTTGTGCGCTTGCCCAAATCGAGGTCAAGATGCTCGTAGTTGCGATAGTTCAGCAGCTTTATGTTCTTGATATACATATTCCTGTTTCGTTATTTTACGGTTTATTGTTTGTTGGGATTGGTAACCGCCACAATCCGACCACAAAAATAACGAAATTGTATGGGATAAAAGATT
>CAVHWJ010000365.1:0-2433 GCA_963639565.1 uncultured Prevotella sp.
GGGAGAGTCTACCGACGACCTGCCGTTCTAAGAACAGGGACTTTGATGAAACGTTTAGGGGTGAAGCTGTTGCTTCACCCCGTTTTGTCTGGTGGCGTTTGGGCTGTTTGCCGAGCGTCCGATGGACGGTCGGCAGACGGTGCTTTCTCAGCCGTTATCCGCTGTAATCGTAATCAGTGCTGTGGTGGTTTCGCCTATGCGGAACCTGTTGTCGGCGCGTTCGTTCACCAGCCATACAATCCGCCCTTCGGCATCCTCCACCACGAGTTGCCTCTCTTTGTCGAAAAGGCACATCTTCCTGTCCGTCAGATAGTCGCTGACGAGTTTCCTGCCTTTCATGCCGAAGGGGATGAACCAGTCGCCTTTTTCCGTCGTCCTTATCTTCAGGGGAAATTTCACGAGCGACGCGTCGAGTGTCGCAGTGCGCTTTTCCTTGGAAACGGAAAAGCCGTTGCCGTCGGTTTCTATTTTTGCTATGCGTATCTTCACGCCGCCGCTTAATACATAGTTGCCGCACTCCGGGATTTTCATTTCGCGCGTCGCTCCGCAACCCTGCGGTTCAATAAAGATGAACCCGCGGTTGATGAGCAGTCGGTGGGAGGGGGAACTGAACACCTTTCCCGTAGGCACGTCCCCTTGCAGCCTTTCGTGTATGTCTTCTATCGTCGCAGGGGTGAAACGGAATTTGGAAAGGATGCTGAAAAGGGCGTATTCCGGCGAACAGCAATTCCGCAGTTTCTCTATGTCAATGGTAGTGCGTTCGCCGTCAGTGGAGGATATTTCCTCCGCGTCCTTGGCTATCGCCCTGTTGAACACCTTGGCTGCTTCCGCCAGCCGCATCGCCGTGGCGGCGATGTCCTTGTCCGCCGACGGGTTGATGCTCCTGACGATTGGCATCAGGTTCAGGCGTATCTTGTTTCTCGTCACGTCGTCCACGAGGTTGGTGCTGTCGGTGACGAACCCCGCGCCGCTGTCGCTGAGGAATTTCTCTATGTCGCCCCTCGCCACGTTGAGCAGCGGACGGATTATGTTGCCGTTTTTTGCCGCAATGCCCGTCATGCCGTTGATGCCTGTTCCCCTTATCAGGTTTATGAGCAGCGTCTCCACGGAGTCTTCACGGTGATGCCCCACGCAGATGCCGGCGGAACCGGTGTCGTTGCGCAGCTGCTCGAAATAGGCGTAGCGCAACTGCCTTGCCGCCATTTCTATGCTTATCTTGTGGAGTTTGGCAAATTCCCTGGTGTCGAAATGCACGATATGCAGCGGTATTCCGTTGCCGCCGCACAGTGTCTTGCAGAAATCTTCGTCGCGGTCAGACTCCTCGCCGCGCAGACGGAAATTGCAGTGTACGGCTTCCACGTTGTAGCCCAAACCCTTCAGCGCGAGGGTCAGTGCCACGCTGTCGGCACCGCCCGACAAGGCGGTGAGATATTTCCGCCGCTTGTCCATCAGACTGTTGGCGGTGATGAACCTGTCCACCGCTTTAAGAAATTCCGTCTTTGTCATGTTGTGGAATACGTGGCGTGGTGTTATTCAACATACAGGACAAGTCCCTTGAGGTATTCGCCCTCGGGGTGGTAGATGTTGATGGGGTGGTCGGCCGGTTGGTGCAGCTGGTGCAGTATGCGCACCTTCCTCCCCGAAATGGCGGCGGCGGTGAACACGGCGTTGCGGAAATTGTCTTTCGTCACCACCTGCGAGCAGCTGAACGTGAAGAGTATTCCGCCGTGCTTGATGCGCTCAAAAGCCTTCACGTTGAGGCGTGTATAACCCTTCAGCGCGTTGTGCAGTGCCGCCCTGTGCTTGGCGAACGCCGGCGGGTCGAGGATGATGAGGTCGTAGAAATCCTTGGCGTTGTCGAGGAACTTGAAAGCGTCCTCGCAGTAAGCCTTGTGGCGCTCGTCGCCCGGGAAATTGAGTTCCACGTTGGCGTTGGTCAGTTCTATGGCCTTCGCGCTGCTGTCCACGGAGTGTACGAGGTTCGCGCCGCCCCGCATGGCGTAGAACGAGAAGCCGCCGGTGTAGCAGAACATGTTGAGCACGTTCTTTCCCTTGGCGTAGCTCTCCAGCAGACTGCGGTTCTCGCGCTGGTCCACGAAGAAACCGGTCTTCTGTCCTTTCAGCCAGTCCACATGGAATTTCAGTCCGTTCTCCACCGCCGTGTTGTCGGTGTCGCCGCCTACGATAAAACCGTTTTCCTGTCCGAGTTCCGCCTTGAAGGGCAGTGTGGTTTCGCTCTTGTAAAAGACATTCTCTATCGCGCCCCCGGCAACCTTCACCAACGCTTCGGCAATCTCCATGCGGTGGATGTGTATGCCCACGCTGTGCGCCTGCATCACGGCCGTCTTGCCGTAGCAGTCCACCACCAGTCCCGGCATATTGTCGCCCTCGCCGTGAACAAGGCGGAAGGTGTTGTTCTTCGGGTTTCCGGCG
>CAVHWJ010000366.1:0-2432 GCA_963639565.1 uncultured Prevotella sp.
ACACCGGCAAGAGCGGCTATTACAACATCCCGAAATTCAAGGACGGCCAAAGCATCCACCTCGCCGTTGGGTATCCGTTCTAAATGGTTGTCTGTTTTATGAGGGAATCATTAGTAAGGGGATAAAATATAGCGTCGAACAATAATACATACGATATGAGAATCAACGATATAACCATAAAAAACTTCAGGGGTTTCATAGAGGAGAGGCACTTTGACTTTGACCCTAAGATGAATGTCGTCTTGGGTGATAACACTACGGGCAAGACTTCTCTGCTTCATGCTGTGCAGATTGCTCTCGGGGCATATTTGCAGGCGTTGAAGATAATTCCCGGGGGCAAGGCGTTCAGCAGAAATTTCTTGGCGACTGACTATGTAAAGAGATATAGTGAGGTGAACAAGGACTTCATACAGGACACAGGCAAGCCCGAGATTTCGGTAAACGCGGATTTCTTTGCTTCTGTTTATAATCTTGATGATAATAGTCATGCGGATCATGCTCATCCAATTTCTTGGACACGTTCGGGTAACAATTTGTCAAGGAGAAGTGCCGGTGAGTTGATGTCAGAGGTGGCGGCTATGGAGCAGGAAAGAATTTCCGCGGACAAGACTCGCAGGAATTCAGTATTCCCTCTGTTCTTGGCTTTTGGAAGCAACCGTCTGGAGAAGAATTACCGTAAGGCGCAGAAAACCCGTGCTCGTGAGTCAAAACTTGAGAAGGCTTATAAATGTTCGCTTGATGGTCATCAGGTAGACTTTAAGAGCGCGTTTAATTGGATTTACAAATACAATTTCAGCCTCAAAAAAGGAACTGAATTTGACGGTACTGACCAGGCCTTTTTTGAAGCGATAATGCAAGCCATACCTGCAATCAAGGAATTAGGGATTGATGCAAAGAACAATGAACTTGTAGCCAAAATCCAGATGTCAAAAGATTCGGAACCTTATTGGCTGACTTATGACATGATGAGCGACGGCTTTAAGGCCATGATTAATATATGTGCGGAGATTGCCTATCGTTGTATTCAGCTCAATGGGTTCATTGGGAAGGAAGCGGTCAGAAACACTCCCGGTATCGTTATGATTGACGAGATTGACCTTTTCCTTCATCCCCATTGGCAGCAGCACGTGCTTCAGGATTTGCAGGATGCCTTCCCGATGATGCAGTTCATCGTGACGACCCACTCTCCGTTTATCGTGCAGAGTGTGGATAGCCGAAGCGTCATTACCCTTGACGGTGAAAAAGGCTCTAACCCGCAGATGAGGAGTATCGAGGACATTGCTGTGACGGAAATGAATATGGACACCGACAGATTCCCCAAGTACAAGAGAATGTTGGATATGGCGGAAAGATACTATCTGCTTGTAAAGGAAAACAAAGAATCGTCTGAGGAAGCAGAAACTGTGAAAGAGGAACTGGATGCTATCGAAGCTGAATTTTCCGGCGACCCTGCCTATGTGGCACTCCTTAAAGCTGAAAGGAAATCAAGATGAGACCGGTAACGAAATTATCACCTGGCGTGTACCATTGTCAAGATGGTTTTACAATTCAGATTAATTCTGGTTATCCTGATTATAGGGATGCGAAGTATCCCCTCGTCTTCAACTTAGGTCGTATGTGCTCATATTGTGAGAAATCTTTTGATGACGAAAGGGAACTTGCCGTTGAGCACATCCAAGCAAAAAGATACAAGGACGGAAACGGTAATTACCCATACGAGGCTTTGGCTACCAAGTGGGATAATTTCCTCTTGTCGTGTGCGACTTGTAACGGTCCTGATAATAAGGGTGACAAAAATGTGGTTTATGGCGAATGTCACTTGCCTCATCTAAACAATACTTTCCTCTCTCTTCGATATAAGGCAGGAGGAGTCGTAGAGGTGAATCCCGCATTGCGTGGCAAATCTCTTGACAATGCAAAGGCACTCCTTCTCTTAGTCGGATTGAATAAAGGTCCAAAGGATTCAAGACCAAAAGATAAACGTTGGCTGGTCAGGACGGAGAAGTGGAATCTTGCCATGCGCTATTTGCGCAAGTTAGAAGCCGGTTCAACTGATGTGGAAACAATCGTTGATTTAGTAAAAGGCCATGGCTGTTGGTCTATCTGGTTTACAGTATTCAAAGAGCACCCCGAGGTTCTCAAAGAACTGATAGAACAGTTCCCCGGCACAGCCAAGGAATGTTTCGACCCTGCTAATAACTACGAGCCTGTTCCGAGAAATCCTCAGAATAATATTGATCCCGTTTAGCTATCGGAAAAGTTATGTTCGCAAACTTCGAACTTGTATTCGCAACTTTCGGACTTGTGTTCGAAGCCTTGGAACTTGTGTTCGGAGCTTGCGAACATAACTTATTTCAGATAATCCTCGAAATACTGCGTGATGCGCTCGTGCAGATGCACGCTTTTGTGCCCCATCATGTTGTGACCCTCGC
>CAVHWJ010000367.1:0-2430 GCA_963639565.1 uncultured Prevotella sp.
CCCTGTTGAGCGAAACGGGCAAGGACATGGACCTGAGCCACAACCGCGACCTTCTTGCTTTCTTCAGTTCCTTCGACAAAAACAGCTACTTCACAATATTCATCTTCCTGCTCATCGGCACGCTGCTCACCTGCGTGATGCAGTCGTCGGCGGCTCTCATGGCCATCACCATGGTATTGTGTTCCAGCGGAGTGCTGCCCGTTTACCTGGGCATAGCCCTCGTAATGGGCGAGAACATCGGAACCACAGCCACCGCCAACCTTGCTGCCCTCGGGGCTAACACCCAGGCGCGAAGGGCGGCACTGGCGCATCTGCTCTTCAACGTGATTGGCGTGGCTTGGGTGCTGTGCGTGTTCTATCCGTTCGTGAACATGGTGTGCCGCATGGTGAACTACGACCCGCAGTCCACCGTGGTGAACGCCACGAAACTCGCCGTGGTGCTCGCCGCCTTCCACACGTGTTTCAACGTGTGCAACACCACGCTGCTGATATGGTTCATTCCGCAGCTGGAGAAGATCGTTTGCATGGTGATAAAGCCCAAGAGCGCGGAGGACGATGATTTCCGTCTGCGCTACATCGGCGGCAACGCCATCATGGCCACGCCGGAGCTTTCGGTGCTTGAGGCGAGGAAGGAGATACAGTCGTTCGCGGAGCGCATACAGAGGATGTTCAACATGGTGAGGGAACTGCTCGGCACGAAGAGCGACACCGACTTCAACAAGCTCTTCTCGCGCATTGAGAAATACGAGGGTATTTCCGACAACATGGAGATTGAGATAGCCAACTACCTCGACAAGGTGAGCGACGCCCACGTGAGCGACGACACCAAGGCGCAGATACGCGCCATGCTGCGCGAGATTTCGGAGATTGAGAGCATCGGCGACAGCTGCTACAACATCGCGCGCACGCTGAACCGCAAGAAACGCGGCAAGGAGGACTTCACTGAGAAGCAGTATGAGCACTTGCACCAGATGTTCGAGCTGACCGACGACAGCTTGACGCAGATGAACGTGATGCTCATGCGCCGCAAGGACAGCCTCGACGTGAACCGTTCTTTCAACATAGAGAACGAGATAAACAATTTCCGCACGCAGCTCAAGAGCCAGAACATCAACGACGTGAACAGCCACGAATACACCTACGCCATCGGCACGATGTATATGGACATCGTGGGCGAGTGCGAGAAGCTCGGCGACTATGTTATCAACGTGGTGGAGGCGCGCATGGGAATGAAGCAGCGCGAGGCGTAATCCGCTTTTTTTGAGAACTACGTTTTAGAATATAAAACAAGGGCAGTCTGTGTTTTTGCAGACTGCCCTTTTTAGAACCATTTGACCTATACTTTTTAGAATACAGGCAACGTGAGTAGCTGGTAGACGAGCGTGAGTGCCATGCGGCGGTGCCCCTCGTTGTTGGGGTGAAGGCGGTCGTTGTCCTTGTCGTTGAAAAACTGCGCCTGTTCGTCCATAAGCGGATAAAGCCCTGAGAGGGCATTGAGGTCAATCACAGGCACGCTCCAGATGTTGCCGGCCTCCTTCACCGCGTCCACATAGCGGCTGACGTATTCGCCGCACTTGTTGCGGTAGTCCTCGCACGGCTGCCAGTTGGTGTCGCTGCGGTAGAACTGCGCCCTGTGTATCGGCGTGAGGAGCACCACCTGTTTGCCGGGAAACATCCTCTTTACTTTGTCGAGGGCGATGTTTATGCGTCCGCGGTATGTGGAGTCGGTCATGCACATGTATTTGTGCATACGCTCCGTCATGTGCTTCTGCTCGTGGATGCCGGCCATCACCTTCTCCTGCTTTTCGGTGAACCACTCCCCTATTGGCACTCCGGCGTTGAAATCGTTTGTGCCGATGAAGATGATAATGGCGTCGAAATCGTCGCCGTGTTCCGCCTTCAGCTTCTCCGCCTGTCGGGGGATGTCGTTCCACTGCCGTCCGCTCACGCCGTAGACGTATGGCGTTATGCCGAGCCACTGTTGCAGCAAGCTCCAGTATTTGTTGTCAGAAGCCTTGTTCTTGGGGTCGGTGATTGAGTCGCCGAAATACGCCACGCGTTTCCCCTGCCACGGATGGATGAGCGTCATTGTCTTGAAAGCCTGACTGCCGAGGTCGGAAACGGCGGTCTGCGCCTGTGCCTGTGCCGCCACGGGGAACGCCAGCAGCAGAGCGGCGAGGAGCGAATTAATCCTTTTCATGTCTTTCTTTTTTAGGTATGCGTCGCAAACAGGGCTTTACATCTCCGTGAGGTGCATGTCGCCCTTCTCCGCCAGCGCGATGTGCATGGCGAACGCCTTGCCGAGGTTGTGGCGCGTCTGTCCCATCTTTGCGCTGTCGAGGTAGGCGCGCAGGATAGGCTTGTAGTCGGGGTGGGCGCAGTTCTCAATGATGAGGTGGGCGCGCTCTATCGGACTCTTTCCGCGGAGGT
>CAVHWJ010000368.1:0-2429 GCA_963639565.1 uncultured Prevotella sp.
CCCGATGCCGTCAGTTCGCGGCGCAGGATGCAGTCGTCGGCGTCAAACTCGATGTCGTTGTCGCTGAAGAAACCTTCCATGGCGTATTTCGACAAATCGAAATGCGCCTCGATGACGCATTTGCTGCAACCGTTCTTTATCAGCTTCGAGTCAGCCCTCTGCCCGAGCAGCAGGTTGATGGCCCCGAGAATGATGCTCTTTCCGGCTCCCGTTTCGCCCGTGATTACGGAGAAGCCCGGGTGAAACTCCATGTCGAGCGTGTCAATCAGCGCGAAGTTCTTTATATAGAGTTGTTTCAGCATTTTCTATTCCTTTATTTTCTCCCACGAGTTGTTTTGCGAGGGGTTGATGGAGAAGAGTATGTCATACACGCTCTCCTTCTCTTTCTGCGTGCCTTTCCCCTTGTAGATATTGGCGAGTTCGTCCTTCTTGTAGTCCGTCCATACCGCCGGCAGCCGGCTCAGGGGCTTGTCTTCGTGCGCTTTTTTCAGGTCGTTTTCCAGTGCCGTGGTGATGTTCGTCCTGCCGCGGTCGGCGTTGTTCGCCATTTCGTCGAGGCCGGTTCTGTAATAGTCGTATTGCAGTTGGCGAAAGGGTTTCATCGCCACGTCGAGGTAGTCGTTGATGATAGCGAACCTGTTTTTGTCGTTGTCAAACGATTTCCAACCGCTGAACCCTAAGTTCTGCGCGTTGTTGGTCAGGTTCATGCACCTTTGCAGCACCTCTTCGCCCCCCATGGGCGAGAAACTGTCGAGGTCGAGACCAATAATCAGATAGGCGTAATACGCGAAGAGGGCGGTGATCTGGTTGTCAATCTGGTCCTCGTTGTACACCAGTTGGTCGAACTGCGAGAAGTCGAAGCTGAAATCGTTGTCCTTATTATTATATAAGGTGGTGGTGTAAGAGGAGTTGTACACGGGGCGGTTCGCCTGTATCAGCGCGCTGCACGTGAGGCGGTTTGTAGACGCGTCGTATTTCGTCACGGTGATGTTGAAGTTGCACGTGATCCGTTCGCTCTCCTGAAACTGGTATTCCGTCCACTGCCTGTCGTTGATAAACTGCTCCAGCGTCTGTTGCAGACTCTCGAACACGCTCGCGTCCGTTCCCTGTATCTGGTTGTGGTTTATCGTAATCTTGGCCTGCAGCTCCTGCGATTTTGCGTTAGCGAGAAACGCCAAGACTAAAACGCCTAATATGATGAGTCGCTTCATGGGGTGATATGCGTTTACAAAAACAACTTTTCAATTTCGTCCACTATGTCCTTCGCCACCTCCGTCTTCGGCTTCTTGCCGAAATCGCGCTGCCCGGTCTCCGATATTATCGAAACCTGGTTGTAGTCGCTCTGGAACGTGGTGCCCTCGTTCCTCGTGGAGTTGAGCACTATGAAGTCGAGGTTCTTCTTCTTCAGTTTCTTCCTCGCGTTCGCCTCCTCGTCGTTAGTCTCAAGGGCGAAACCGATGAGTTTCTGTCCGCCGCTTTTCATCTTGCCGAGCGAAGCGGCGATGTCGTTGGTGGGACACAGTTTTATATAGAGGTCGTCTTTCTCCCTCTTAATCTTGTTCTCCGCCACGTTCTCCGGTCGGAAATCCGCCACCGCGGCGCAAAGCACGGCGATGTCGCTACCGGCGAACTCGCCAGTGGCGGCGTTGTACATCTCCTCGCAGCTTTCCACGTCGATGCGCCTTATATCAGAAGAGCATTTCTGCGACACTGGCCCTGCAATCAGCGTCACCTCAGCACCCCTCGTGGCACATTCTTCGGCTATCGCAAAACCCATTTTGCCGCTCGAATAATTGCCGATGAACCTCACCGGGTCAATCTTCTCGTAGGTGGGTCCGGCGGTAATCATAATCCTCTTGCCGCAAAGCGCGCCGCCCGATTTCCCCTCAAAATAATCGTCGAGGAATTTCACGATAGCGTCAGGCTCTTCCATGCGCCCCTTGCCCTCAAGGCCGCTCGCAAGGAAACCGCTCTGCGGTTCGATTACGGTGTTGCCGTAGCCTTTCAGCGTTTCGAGGTTCTTCTGCGTCGAGGGGTGGGCGTACATGTCGAGGTCCATTGCCGGGGCTATGAACACCGGGGCTTTCATCGACAGGTATGTGGTGATGAGCATATTGTCCGCCACGCCGTTGGCCATCTTGCCGAGGGTGGATGCCGTGCAGGGGGCTATCAGCATCGCGTCCGCCCAAAGCCCGAGGTCCACGTGGGAGTTCCACGTGCCGTCCCTCTGCGAGAAGAACTCGCTGATGACAGGCTTGTGGGTGAGTGCCGACAGCGTTATCGGCGTGATAAATTCCTTTCCCGCCGGGGTTATCACCACCTGCACTTCGGCGCCGCCCTTTATGAGTCCACGGATAATATAGCAGGCCTTGTATGCCGCTATACTACCCGTGATGCCGAGAACTATTTTCTTTCCTTTAAGCATTTCC
>CAVHWJ010000369.1:0-2425 GCA_963639565.1 uncultured Prevotella sp.
CGCTACATCCGGCTGCTCGACAACTATTTCTCAAACGATATGCAGCGGTTCGTCAGGTGGACGGGGCGCAGTATCGTGATGTTCGGCGCGGCGTGGATTTTGGCTGTGGTATCGCTTTTCAGCGACATCTATATGAACTGGTTTTATCAGTTCTACGTGATTACGCTCCACGTCTACATCGCCGTGAGATTCATCAACTACGCGCCGCATTACGCCGACCTCACCAAGGCCGACGTGGAGGAGGAAGAGGAGGAAATCGAGGAGGAGCCCGAGGCAAACACAGCCGCCAGCGGCACAGGCAACCCTCTCGACGCGCGTCTGGAGGAATGGCTCGAAGAGAAGAAATACCTGTCGGAACAGCTCACAATAGATGATTTGGCACAGGCGATAGGGACGAACAAGAACTACCTGTCGTATCACATAAACGAGAAATACGGAGTGAGCTTCAGTTCGTGGATTTCGGGCATGCGCATCACCGAGGCGAAACGCCTGATGCGCGAAAATCCCGACCGCAAGCTCGAAACGGTAGCCTACTCGTCGGGATTTTCCTCAGCGTCGTATTTCTCAAAGGTGTTCTCGCTCCACGAGGGTATGTCGCCCACGAGGTGGAGGAAGGAGAACGCGGGCTGAACCGCTCTCTCTTAAACCCTTATTCCACGTCTTCCGCAATCTGCTCCGCCGTCAGCCTGTTGTCTTTGGCAAGCTGGGCGTAGTCGTAGCGGTCATACAGCCCTTTCTTTATTCCGTGGCAGTACACCTTTATGTTGGCTGCGCCGTAATAACGGGCTATCTTTTCGCCGAAGCCGCCTTCCAATGCGCCGTCTTCGAGCGTGATTACCGTGTCGTGGTCTTTTTTCAACTCGTCGAGCAACGCCGTGTCGAGTCCCGACACGAAGCGAGGGTTTATCACCGTGGCGTCGATGCCCTTTTCCGCTTTCAGCCTGTCAGCCGCCTCGTTGGCGAGACCGTGGTATGCGCCCAGACCTATTATCGCCACCTTCCTGCTGCGGCGCGTCACACGGAATTTGTTCAGGTCGGAATAGTCCTCGTCGAACTCCTCCGTGCTGTGGGTCACAGGCCCTGCCGGCACGCGTATCGCCACGGGGTGTTTGTCCTGGCGTATTCCCCACGCCATCATTGCGCGGTATTCCTCCCAACAGGTGGGGGCGAGGTAGACAAGTCCCGGGATGTTACTCAGCATCGGTATCTCATAGAAACCTATGTGGGTGATGTCGTTGAGGCCGTTGATTGACCCGAGGAAAACGTTTATCAACGCCGGGTTGCCGTTGATGCACAGGTCTTGCGCCAACTGGTCGTAGGTGCGCTGGATAAAGGTGCTGTAAACGTTGTACACCGGGCGCAGTCCGCCCTTAGCCATTCCCGAAACCATAGCCACCGCCTGTTCTTCGGCGATGCCCACGTCCACGAACTGCTTTCCGGCGCGTTGTCGCCTCTCCCTTGTGAACCCTGCCACGGTGGGCGTGCCGGATGTCACCGCCACCACTTTCGGGTCTTTCTCCATCTCTTCGAGCAGGAATTTCGCCGTGAGGTCTCCCCAGTCCTCTCCGCCGTATTCGAAGAGGGGCTTTCCGGTGGCAGGGTCAAAGGGCATGCTCCAGTGCCACTCCTCCTTGTCGGTTTCCGCCGGGGCGTAGCCCTTGCCTTTCTCCGTGTGGATATGCACCACCACGGGGCGGTCGGTGTCTTTCACCTCGCTGAACGCCCGGATGAGCGTCCCGATGTCGTTGCCGTCCTCCACATAGCGGTAGTCCAGGCCGAACGCCCTGAACCAGTTACATTCCGCCTTGCCCTTGGTGTCGCGCAGCAGTTTCAGGTTGCGGTAAATGCCGCAGTGGTTTTCGGCGATAGACATCTCGTTGTCGTTCACCACTATTATTATGCCCGTGCCGAGTTCCGCCACTTCGTCGAGACCCTCCATTGCCTCGCCGCCGCTGAGGGAGCCGTCGCCGATTATCGCCACGATGTTCTCTTTCGTGCCGTTGATGTCGCGCGCCTTTTGCAGTCCTGAGGCGAGTGAGATTGACGTTGAGGTGTGACCCAGCTCGAAGGTGTCGTATTCGGGGGATTCCGCCGGACTGCTATATCCTGACACCTCGTCCAGCCTCTTGTCGTCGGTGTAGCCGTATGCCCTGCCCGTAAGCATCTTGTGGGGGTAGCTCTGGTGCGACACGTCGAACACGAACTTGTCCTGCGGACAGTCGAAGACATAGTGCAGGGCTATCGTCGCCTCCACGATGCCGAGGTTAGGACCCACGTGTCCGCCCACCTTGCTGTCGCGGTTTATCACTCCCTGTCTTATTTCCCCGGCGAGAGCTTCCAGTTCGCCGATGCCCATTGACTTGATGTCCTTGGGCGATTTGATTTTTTCCAGATACATGTCTTTTGCCTTTCGTTGTTTTTACCG
>CAVHWJ010000370.1:0-2419 GCA_963639565.1 uncultured Prevotella sp.
CATCCACAGGAAACGGCTCTTGCGGCCCGCCCAGATGCCGAGGGCGAAGAGAATGACGATGACTGCCTCGACGGCGTAGTTGAACCAAGAGCGGTATTCCACTATCACGGGCCGTCCGCGCAGCGTGTCGCCGAGCAAGTGGTCGGGGTGCAGCTGGATGGACTCGCCGAAGAGGTTTTCCACGGCGGAAGCCCACCGCGGCGTGGTGATGTCGGTCCAGCTGGAGAACTCGCCGTTGGCTATCGGCTTGCCCTTGTGGGCGAAACCGGGCTGCTTGTGGTCGGCGATATATTTGGCGCGGATGCGCTGCTTCATAATTTTGTCGAAAGCGCGTTGCTGTTCCGCGGAGTCCTTGATGCTTGTGGTGTCGCGGAAGAGGGCGAAGTCCTTGGCGCGCTGTTCGTCGCTCTTCTTCTTTTTCAGGGCGTTGCGCTTAATCGCCTCGGGGTATTTGTAGTGGGCGTATTCCCAACGGGCGAAGCCCCAGATGAGAGCCGACGGCACCAGCACGGCGCAGAGCAGATAGCGCGGACGGAAGAACCGTTTGCCGTCCACGAAGAGCGCGTCGATAAACACCTTCACGCCGTTGCTCAGTGTTATGCCGGCGGTGAAGAGGAACATGAGCATCGTCTGCCAGCCGTCGAGCCGCTTGCCGTCGCGCAGTTTCACGCCGCACACATAGAGGGCCATGAGGAGCATGAACATCGACGGCGCGAAATGGTCGGGCACGATATACGACACCGTGACGTAGCCGAAGCTGAAGAGCAGCGTGGCGAGGATTACCGCGTCGGTGTCTTTCACTCCGATTATCTCGCGGCAGATGCGCAGCGTGAAGATATACGAATAGAAGAGGATGAACAGGAGTATCGCGGCGATGATATACTGCACGAGGTTCACCCCCGTGGCGTCAATCAGCCAACCGTTTATCAGCGACAGCGGAGCCACGAAGAAGGCGAGCAGCGGATGCCGGTAGATGTTGTAGTCGGGGCTCCACCGCGTCACCACCACGTAGGTTATCGGGTCGAAGCCGGAGATGGAGAAGTTCTTTACGAAGAGCGTCCACACGCCTTTCACCGGGCGCGTGAACTCGTCGGCATAGCGCACCACCACGAGGGCGTTGAGCACGCAGTAGACAAAGAGTGCCATGGTGGCTGGCAGGGTCTCGTTTTTTTTCACGCGGAACATCCTCGCTATCTGCATGAAGATGTTTACGGTTTCCTTTATCAGATTGTTCATCGGGTCTTTTCTTTTATCAGTTTCTGAAGGGTTTGTAATACGCCTCGTCGGCGAAGTTGAGCATTTCTATGTCGCCGCTGCTGTCGCCGTATGCAGTGAGCCAGTAGCTGTCACGGTCGGGGTGCAGGGCGAGGATGCGCCTCACCTTCTCGCGGCGGCGGCAGTTGGCGGTGAGGAACTTTCCGGTGAGCGTTTCGCCGGAGACCTCCACCTGCGTACACGAGAGTTCCACCTGCGGCAGTTCGCGGAAGAACGGCGCAATCCAGTTGCGGATGCTCGCGCTCACTATCAGCACCCCGGTGTCGGGCTGCTCCGCGAGTTCGCGCAGCTTATTCATCCCCTTGGGGCGAAGGAGGTGGCGGTGGGTGGCGGCGAAGCGTTCACAGAGTTCGTCGAACATCTCCTTGGGCATCCCGTCGAAATACCACGCGAAGATGAGCTGCTTTACCTTGCCGCTGTCGAAGACACCGAGTTTCATGCCGATGAGGAAATGTAGGTGGAGGGCGAAGCACTTGACAAACTCCTTCCAGCCGCTGGCGTATATGAGGAAAGCTATCAGCGTGTCGCGCTTGGTGAGCGTTCCGTCAAAGTCAAAAGCGTAGATCTTTTTCATCTCAGATTTTCATCACAATATGTATATTATCAGCAGAAATGCCAGTCCCCAAAGAGCCACCACGGCCTGGAGCACGCGGTCAGAGAGCAGCAGCCGTGTGGGGTCGCCGCTGCGGTTGTCCACGAGCGTGAGCTGGAGGTAGCGCAGTATGCCGGTTATCACGAAGACGGTGGTGAGATACAGGTAGCGCGTGCCGGTCCTCGCCACCACTTCGGGCGAAATGGAATACATCACGTAGCACACAATGGTTATCGTGGCTGTTATCGTTATGGCCTGGTTGATGAATTCGAGGTTGTAGCGGATTGTGTTGCGGCGCGGCGCGCGCCCCGTCTCGTTCATCCTCAGCACGTCGTCGCGCCGTTTGGCGAGCGAGAGGAAGAGCGTGAGGAGGAATGTCATCAGCACGATCCAGTCGGTGAGCTGCGTGTCTGTCGCCAGTCCGCCGGCGAAGAGCCTCAACACGAAACCCGCGGCGATGACGCACACGTCGAGAATGGCGTAACGCTTCAATACGAGGCAGTATGCCACGTTGATAACCAAATATATGCCGAGCACCGCCGCCACTCCGGC
>CAVHWJ010000371.1:0-2407 GCA_963639565.1 uncultured Prevotella sp.
GGGAGAGTCTACCGACGACCTGCCGTTCTAAGAACAGGGACTTTGATGAAACGTTAAGGGGTGAAGCTGTTGCTTCACCCCGTTTTATTTGGTGGCGTTTTGGCCGAAAGACGGTGCTTCCTCAGCCGTTTTCCGCTGTAATCGTAATCAGTGCTGTGGTGGTTTCGCCAATGCGGAACCTGTTGTCGGCGCGCTCGTTCACCAGCCATACAATCCGCCTTTCGGCATCCTCCACCACGAGTTGCCTCTCTTTGTCGAAAAGGCACATCTTCCTGTCCGTCAGGTAGTCGCTGACGAGTTTCCTGCCTTTCATGCCGAATGGGATGAACCAGTCGCCTTTTTCCGTCGTCCTTATCTTCAGGGGGAATTTCACGAGCGACGCGTCGAGTGTCGCAGTGCGTTTTTCCTTGGAAACGGAAAAGCCGTTGCCGTCGGTTTCTATTTTTTCTATGCGTATCTTCACGCCGCCGCTTAAAACATAGTTGCCGCACTCCGGGATTTTCATTTCGCGCCTCGCTCCGCAACCTTGCGGTTCAATAATGATGAACCCGCGGTTGATGAGCAAACGGTGGGAGGGTGAACTGAACACCTTTCCCGTAGGCACTTCACCTTGCAGCCTTTCGTGTATGTCCTCTATCGTCGCCGGGGTGAAACGGAATTTGGAAAGGATGCTGAAAAGCGTGTATTCCGGCGAACAGCAATTCCGCAGTTTCTCTATGTCAATGGCAGTACGTTCGCCGTCAGTGGCGGATATTTCCTCCGTGTCCTTGGCTATCGCCCTGTTGAACACCTTGGCAGCTTCCGCCAGCCGCATCGCCGTGGCGGCGATGTCCTTGTCAGCCGACGGGTTGATGCTCCTGATGATGGGCATCAGGTTCAGGCGTATCTTGTTTCTCGTCACGTCGTCCACGAGGTTTGTGCTGTCGGTGACGAACCCCGCGCCGCTGTCGCTGAGGAATTTCTCTATGTCGCCCCTCGCCACGTTGAGCAGCGGACGGATTATGTTGCCGTTTTTTGCCGCAATGCCCGTCATGCCGTTGATGCCTGTTCCCCTTATCAGGTTTATGAGCAGCGTCTCCACGGAGTCTTCACGGTGATGCCCCACGCAGATGCCGGCGGAACCGGTGTCGTTGCGCAGCTGCTCGAAATAGGCGTAGCGCAACTGCCTTGCCGCCATTTCTATGCTTATCTTGTGGAGTTTGGCAAATTCCCTGGTGTCGAAATGCACGATATGCAGCGGTATTCCGTTGCCGCCGCACAGTGTCTTGCAGAAATCTTCGTCGCGGTCAGACTCCTCGCCGCGCAGACGGAAATTGCAGTGTACGGCTTCCACGTTGTAGCCCAAACCCTTCAGCGCGAGGGTCAGTGCCACGCTGTCGGCACCGCCCGACAAGGCGGTGAGATATTTCCGCCGCTTGTCCATCAGACTGTTGGCGGTGATGAACCTGTCCACCGCTTTAAGAAATTCCGTCTTTGTCATGTTGTGGAATACGTGGCGTGGTGTTATTCAACATACAGGACAAGTCCCTTGAGGTATTCGCCCTCGGGGTGGTAGATGTTGATGGGGTGGTCGGCCGGTTGGTGCAGCTGGTGCAGTATGCGCACCTTCCTCCCCGAAATGGCGGCGGCGGTGAACACGGCGTTGCGGAAATTGTCTTTCGTCACCACCTGCGAGCAGCTGAACGTGAAGAGTATGCCGCCGTGCTTGATGCGCTCAAAAGCCTTCACGTTGAGGCGAGTATAGCCTTTCAGCGCGTTGTGCAGTGCCGCCCTGTGCTTGGCGAATGCCGGCGGGTCGAGGATGATGAGGTCGTAGAAGTCCTTGGCGTTGTCGAGGAACTTGAAAGCGTCCTCGCAGTAAGCCTTGTGCCGTTCGTCGCCCGGGAAATTGAGTTCCACGTTGGCGTTGGTCAGTTCTATGGCTTTCGCGCTGCTGTCCACCGAATGTACGAGGTTCGCGCCGCCGCGCATGGCGTAGAACGAGAAGCCGCCGGTGTAGCAGAACATATTGAGCACGTTCTTTCCCTTGGCGTAGCTCTCAAGCAGACTGCGGTTCTCGCGTTGGTCCACGAAGAAGCCTGTCTTCTGTCCTTTCAGCCAGTCCACATGGAATTTCAGACCGTTCTCCACCGCCGTGTTGTCGGTGTCGCCGCCTACGATAAAGCCGTTTTCCTGTCCGAGTTCCGCCTTGAAGGGCAGTGTGGTCTCGCTCTTGTAGAAAACGTTTTCTATCGTGCCCCCGGCAACCTTAACCAACGCTTCGGCAATCTCCATGCGGTGGATGTGTATGCCCACGCTGTGTGCCTGCATCACGGCGGTCTTGCCGTAGCAGTCCACCACCAGTCCGGGCAGATTGTCGCCCTCGCCGTGAACAAGGCGGAAGGTGTTGTTCTTCGGGTTTCCGGCG
>CAVHWJ010000372.1:0-2401 GCA_963639565.1 uncultured Prevotella sp.
CGAATGTTCATGAATTTCCCACGAATTAACCATAAATCATTGTTGTGTTTCTTCCGCCCCATTTTCCTTTTGCATGATATTCCTCGGGTGATGTTCAAGTATTTCCTGCCGCAGCGTGTGCATGTCGATGTGGGTGTAAAGCTGTGTCGTGGCGATGCTCTCGTGGCCAAGCATTTCCTGTATCGCCCGGAGGTTAGCCCCGCCTTCGAGCAGCGAGGTGGCGAAGGAATGTCGCAGCGTATGTGGGCTAATCGTCTTCTGTATTCCGGCTTCAAGGGCGAGAGCCTTCACGATGTTGAAAATCATGATGCGCGAGAGATGGGAGCCGCGGCGGTTCAGGAACACGTAGTCCTCCTCGCCCGGCTTGATGTTCATCAGGTTGCGGTCGGCGAACCAGTAGCGCAGTTCCTTTATCGCGCTCTCCGAAATCGGCACCAGCCTCTCCTTCTTCCCCTTGCCCGTAACGCGGATGAATTTCTCGTCGAGGAAGAGGTCGGAGAGGTGCAGCGACACGAGTTCCGACACGCGCAGTCCGCAGCTGAACAGCACCTCCACAATCGTCCTGTTGCGCTGCCCCTCCCATTTCTCCATGTCGGCGGCTGCCTCCATCATGTCCACCTCCTTCACCGACAGCACCTCGGGCAGATGCTCCCCCGTTTTTGGCCATTCGAGCAGTTCGGTGGGGTCTTCGTCGATATACCCGTCGGCAAGCAGGAACTTGTAGAACGCCCTCACGCCGCTCAGGATCCTGCCCAGCGACCGCGGCGAAATGCCCAAGTCCACTATGGCGGCGGCGAAATGTTGCAAGTCCTCCAGTTTCATGGCGGTCAGTTTCACCCCCTCGCAGCGCGCGAAGTCGGCGAGTTTCTGCAAGTCGTCGGTGTACGCCCTGAGCGTGTTGGGCGAGTAGTTGCGCCCCAGTTTCAGGTATCTCAGATACTGCTTTATCATGTCCGCGTCGGTGGGAGCGGCGCCGTTGTTGTCGGTTTTCATCGGAAATGTTGCCTGTTTTGCTGATATTTTGTACTTTTGCGCAGTGAGCCGACCATTTTTCTGCCTATGGCGAATGGGGGATTGGCGCTGCAATGCAAAGTTACTCAAAATCACAACAAACGGCAAGATTATGAAGATACAAATAGTAAACGGACCCAACCTGAACCTCCTCGGCAAGCGCGAGCCGGGGATTTACGGCAGCAGTTCCTTCGAGGACTATCTGCCCAAGCTCCGTGCGCGCTACCCCGGCGTGGAGATAGACTATTTCCAGAGCAACGTGGAGGGCGAACTGATAGACAAGATACAGGAGGTGGGCTTCACCGCCGATGGCATAGTGCTCAACGCCGGAGCATACACCCACACCAGCGTGGCTCTCCACGACTGCATCCGCGCCATTACCGCGCCCGTCATCGAGGTGCATATCTCCAACGTGCATAGGCGCGAGGAGTTCCGCCACCATTCATTCATCTCTGCCGCCTGCCGCGGCATAGTGTGCGGCTTCGGCCTCGACTCCTACCGATTGGCGGTGGAGGCGATAATCGGCGCGGCGGAAAACGAAAACGGCGAGGGGGCATGACGAACTACAAGAAGAGCCTCGCCGCGCAGTCGCCGCAGCCCAAGACCACTGCCGCCGACGCAGAGAGCCTGATAGACAGGTATATCCTCGACCACAGCGACCCCGAGGGCGACTACCTCTACCGCCTCTACCGCGCCACCAACATCCACCTGCTGCACGGCCGCATGGCGAGCGGACACTTGCAGGGGCGCGTGCTGAAGATGCTCGTCAGGATGGTGCGGCCGCGCAACGTGCTGGAGATAGGCACCTTCAGCGGTTACAGTGCCATTTGCCTCGCCGAGGGTCTGCCGCCGGGCGGCAAGGTGTACACCTTTGAGATTAACGACGAGCAGGAGGACTTCACGCGGCCGTGGCTGGAGAACTCCCCCGTGGGCGACAAAATAGAGTTCATCATCGGCGACGCTGTGAAGGAAGCCCCGAAACTTGGCGTCGAATTTGACATGGCGTTTATCGACGGCGACAAGCGCACGTATATGGAGAGCTACGAGACGGTGCTCTCGCTGCTGCGCCCGGGCGGTTTCATCCTTGCCGACAACACGTTGTGGGACGGTCATGTGGTGGACCATGCCTACGACGGCGACCGCCAGACGCGGGGCATCGAGGCGTTCAACGATTTCGTGGCGGCCGACCCGCGCGTGGAAAAGGTGATGCTGCCCTTGCGCGACGGACTGACCCTTATTTACAAGATTTAATGCTTAGGGCTTTCTCCGTCCCTGTCCGCCTGTCCTCCGGGAAATCCGGTTAGTCCGAGCCGTCCGGTTAGTCCCACCCATTCCCCCTAAATCCCACCCAAAAGTTAAATACTATTTGCCCCCTGTCATTATGGCGGCG
>CAVHWJ010000373.1:0-2396 GCA_963639565.1 uncultured Prevotella sp.
TGGCAAACCATTGCAGCTGCTTGGGAGTGTATATCTCATAGTAACCGTTGAACAAGCCCGGTTCCGCCATCATGGAGTCCTTTCCGCAGATGTTGCCGCCCGCGCCAGAGGTGGCGTTGATGAGGACGGTGTCCGCCACGGTGCAGTCCACAATGGCGTTGTCGCGGCTGCGGTTCAGCAGCCAGCCGGTGATGCCGCCCACCTTGTTGATGCCCACCACGGCGGAGCGTCCGTTGTCGTAGTTCCTGAACCGGCAGTTCTTCACCAGACCGCTGTTCACCGCGCCGGCGATGCCGCCCACGTATATGCCGTCGGTGCGCACGTAGCCGTCGGCGGAACAGTCCTTCGCCGTGGATTCGCGCAGTTCGCCCACGATGCCGCCCACGCAGTTTATTTCCGCACAGTTGTTATACTGGTTGATGGCATAGATGATGTCGGTGAGCCGCGAATGGCAGTTCTCTATCACAGTCCCTGCCGTCGCCACGCCGCAGATGGGGGCTATGCCGTATTGGATAGACGACATCTTGTCGTCGCGCGAGGCTTTCATCTTCGCGCCCTTCACAATCACGTTGCTGATGGTGGCGCCCTCTGTCGCGCCGAACAGTCCGCTGGCAATCGCCTTGCGCAGCACGATGCCCGTCACGGTGTGGTTCTGGCCGTTGAACTTTCCCTTGAAGCGCGCGTATTGCATGCTCGCCTCGTCCACGATGCCGATAGGCGTCCAGTAGTCAGCCCCGAGTGCGGAAACGTCGATGTCCGCCGTCAGCACACCGTTGATGTCGCTTTTGCCGGAGTTCACCTGTTCGGCATACCACTTGAGCTGCGCGGCGGTGGAAATCTCATAGTAACTGCTGTCGTTGAGCGCGGGGGTGTCGTCGGCGGTTGCCGGCAGACACGCGGTAACGAGCAGCGACAGAAACGCCAGCAGCCTGACAGCGTGTGCGCCGTGGCCGCCAAATAGCTTTAGTACCTTGTTACTCATGTCGTTTAATGTGTTTTATCAGTCGTTATTTATTATGTGTCTAATTCTCTTTTATGTCTGTTTGTGAAATCAATCCTTTGACGGTCAGTAGAATCTTTCGGTTACACATTTCGCCTTCTTTGTGCAACATGGTGATGTTCAAACCATTAAGTCTAAGTCATTGTTCTGACAACCATTGTGCAAATATGCGAAAAAGGCTTGGATTACGCAAGTGTTTTGACAAAAAATAAAAGGAAAATGACAAAAAAAAAGAAAACGCCTGTAAGCCATGACCTACAAGCGTTTCCTTCCCTATTCCGCAAATTTTCAGGTTATTCTGCAAGGAAAGTATCGTAAACCTACGACAGGATTTCTTCCGCCGACAGTCCTGTAACGGCAGATATAAGGTTTAAGTCAAGTCCTTTGGAAATCATCGCTTTCGCAATCGTCTTCTTGCTGATTGCCTCGCCCTCAGCACGGCCTTCGGCAAGACCCTCTTCACGGCCTTTCTCAAGTCCCTTGGCAAGACCTTTGGCAAGCCCGACAGACTCACCTTCCTCAAATCCCTCATCATGGCTGGTGTCAAACAGGCTGCGCATGTGGCGGACGGCCTCCATGTGACGGACGTACGACTGCTTGTCTGCCGCCGAAAGGCTGTCCACACGCAGACATTCGCGCGCTTCGGGCAGTCCGGCGGCGGTGGCGTCGGCATCAATCTTTCCTGTTTTGAGGAACTTCACCCATTCGTCGAGGGGGTCTTTCGACACCTTGTCGAAGTCGTTTACACGCAGGACGTAATATTCGGGGAAGATTGCGCCGGCATCCTTGCGCTTCTCAACGTCGGTCTCCTTTACGCCGAAAAACTTTTCGTTCTGGCGGCTGGAGAGTTTCAAGGTGTCGTGCGGTTCGTGCATTCCGCGGAAAACGGTTCTGCCGTGATACACGTAGTCCGCGCCCTGTCCCAAATCGAAATAGACGATGTTCACAGAATACACCTTGCGGACTTTTTCGTAAGGGTTGTTAAGTCCGATGTACTCCGTAACGGCTTTCGACACACCGTAGAGCATACGGTGGAAATACGCCTGTTCGCGGTTGTTCTGAACCTCGACAATGGTCAGTTCGCCGTCCTCGAACTCCGCAAGTATGTCCACACGGTTGTACTTGTCATCCTCGTCCTCCTGGTTGCCCTCGCTCTCAAGGAATTTCTGTATCTTTATCTTCCTGCCGATGAGCGTGGAGAGAAAACCCTCCAGCACGGCGTGGTTAGCCTTGTTGCGCAGGAGACGTTTTATCGCCCAGTCAAAGCGGATATAGTTCTCGTCTTGTAACATCATATTCTTCCTTTCTTTTATGCCATTGCGGCTATTCCGTTACAAATATACGGAAAAGGAACGAAAGACACGTAAATCTTTCGTTCCTTTTTGTCATTTGGGGT
>CAVHWJ010000374.1:0-2392 GCA_963639565.1 uncultured Prevotella sp.
GCTTATAGTTTTCCAGACTTCAAGCAGAACGGATAAAGCACAATATGCCTTCTTGGCCTCATGGCTCTTCTCTGTTTTTATGCAGAGTCTCCAATTAGCATCACAAAAGTACGCAAATTAAGTGAGAATGAACAATGTTTGACCAAGAAATTGACAAAACCGGGCTATTTTTCTTCATTTAAAGTTGATGTCTCCGAGTTATTAATGCCTACATTATTATAATATATGGGCATTTTCTTACGAGGCTATAAAGATTTTTGGGGTTTTGTGACATAAAGGTGTGACAAGATGTCATACTGCGTGGCAGAAAAAGCCGTTGGCACATGCTTTGCAGTCTGTATGGTGAACCGCGGAAAAGTTCCGTGGGGATTAATCAGACAATAAAAATAAAAAAATATACGATTATGGGAAAGATTATTGGAATCGACCTGGGTACGACTAACTCATGTGTCGCAGTGTTCGAAGGTAACGAACCGGTTGTTATCGCTAATAGCGAGGGTAAGCGCACCACTCCTTCAGTGGTAGGCTTCGTGAAAGACGGCGAGCGCAAAATCGGCGACCCGGCAAAGCGTCAGGCTATCACGAACCCCAAGAACACGGTTTATTCTATCAAGCGTTTCATGGGCGAGACTTACGCCCAGTGCGAGAAAGAGACTTCACGCGTTCCGTTCACCGTTGCCAACGAGGGCGGTTATCCGCGTGTTGATATAGAGGGCAGGAAATACACTCCGCAGGAAATCTCAGCCATGGTTCTGCAGAAGATGAAGAAGACCGCCGAGGATTATCTCGGACAGGAGGTTTCTGATGCCGTGATTACCGTTCCGGCTTATTTCTCCGACTCTCAGCGCCAGGCTACCAAGGAGGCAGGACAGATTGCCGGACTGAACGTTCGCCGTATCGTGAACGAGCCTACCGCAGCCGCTTTGGCTTACGGCGTGGACAAGGCCAACAAGGACATGAAGATTGCTGTGTTCGACCTTGGCGGCGGTACTTTCGATATTTCTATCCTTGAGTTCGGCGGCGGCGTGTTCGAGGTGCTATCTACCAACGGTGACACTCACCTTGGCGGCGACGACTTCGACCAGGTTATCATCGACTGGCTGATTAACGGCTTCAAGGCCGACGAGGGCATCGACCTTTCAAAGGACCCGATGGCTATGCAGCGTCTGAAGGAGGCTGCCGAGAAAGCCAAGATCGAGCTGTCAAGCTCTACTTCAACAGAAATCAACTTGCCTTACATCACGGCTGAGGGCGGCGTTCCCAAGCACTTGGTGAAGACGCTGACACGCGCCCAGTTCGAGCAGCTGGCCCACAGCCTTATCCAGGCTTGCCTCGTGCCTTGCCAGAACGCTATGCGCGACGCAAAACTGAACACGTCAGACATCGACGAGGTTATCTTGGTGGGCGGTTCAAGCCGTATTCCTGCCGTGCAGACTCTCGTGAAGAACTACTTTGGCAAGGAGCCTTCAAAGGGCGTGAACCCCGATGAGGTGGTTGCCGTGGGTGCTGCCATTCAGGGTGCTATCCTCAACAAGGAAGAGGGCGTGGGCGACATCGTGTTGCTCGACGTTACTCCTCTTACGCTCGGTATCGAGACGATGGGCGGTGTGATGACGAAGCTCATCGACGCCAACACCACTATCCCTTGCAAGAAGAGCGAGGTGTTCTCTACCGCTGCCGACAACCAGACTGAGGTTACAGTCCACGTTCTTCAGGGTGAGCGTCCTATGGCAAGCCAGAACAAGAGCATCGGTCAGTTCAACCTTACCGGCATCGCTCCGGCTCGCCGTGGCGTTCCGCAGATTGAGGTGACGTTCGACATCGACGCCAACGGTATCTTGAACGTTTCCGCCAAGGACAAGGCCACCGGTAAGGAGCAGAGCATCCGTATCGAGGCTTCCTCAGGTTTGAGCGAGGACGAGATCAACCGCATGAAGGCTGAGGCCGAGCAGAACGCTGCCGCCGACAAGGCCGAGCGCGAGAGGATCGACAAGATGAACCAGGCCGACTCCATGATTTTCACCACAGAGAATTTCTTGAAGGACAACGGCGACAAGATTCCCGCCGACAAGAAGCCGGGCATAGAACAGGCTCTCCAGCAGTTGAAGGACGCCCACAAGTCCGGCGACGTGGCGTCTATCGACTCCGCAATCAACAACCTCAACACCGTGATGCAGGCTGCCAGCCAGCAGATGTATCAGGGCGGTCAGCAGGCCGGTCCTCAGCCCGGTGCCGGCGCACAGGGCGCACAAGGCACCCAGAACAACGGCGGTGCCCAGGATGTGCAGGACGCGGATTTTGAGGAGGTGAAATAATGCCACCAAGCAAATACATAACAAACAATAAGCAAATGCGTGCAGCTCAATGAGTTGCACGCATTTTGCGTTTATAG
>CAVHWJ010000375.1:0-2383 GCA_963639565.1 uncultured Prevotella sp.
GTGAAGAGGAGGAGACTCGAACTCCCACGTCGCAATTGACACTACCCCCTCAAAGTAGCGCGTCTACCTATTCCGCCACCTCTCCAACATATTAAGCATTCTGAATAATTGTGCCCAGAACAGGACTCGAACCTGCACGCATCGCTGCACACGCACCTGAAACGTGCGCGTCTACCAATTCCGCCACCTGGGCATTTGGTTTAACTATTCAGAATGTTGAGCGGAAAACGGGACTCGGACCCGCGACCCCAACCTTGGCAAGGTTGTGCTCTACCAACTGAGCTATTTCCGCCTTTTCAATTATCACCGCAAGACTTCAAGCGAACTTGAATAAAACATCGAGCGAAACTCTCTATCTTGTTGTTGTGATAAGCATTTCTCTAAATGCGGTTGCAAAGGTAAGGGGTTTTATTTAACCGTGCAAACTTTTCTCGCTTTTTTTTCAGAAAAAGTTGATTTTTCTCGTAAAAAGCCCCTTTTTGCCCCTAATCCATCCTGCTTTTATAGTCTTCGTAGCCAAATTCGTGCAAATATTCCAGTTTGCCGTTTTCCCTCAAAATCGCCAGCGAAGGATGGGAAACGCCGTTAAAAGTATTCGTCTTTACGGTGGTGTAATGTATCATGTCCTCAAAAATGACGCTCTCGCCGATTTGCAGTTCATGGTCAAAACGCCATGCGCCCATGAAATCTCCCGACAGACAACTGTTGCCCCCTAACCTATATATATAAGGTGAGCGGCAGCTATCGTCAAACACAGCTTCAGGCGGCAAAGTCTCCGCGCCCCTAACCTCCGGTTGGTAGGGCATTTCCAGACAGTCCGGCATGTGGCACGTGAAGCTCACGTTAAGAATCGCCGTCTTGACACCGCCGTTCTCCACGATGTCCACTACCTGCGCCACGAGCGTTCCGGTACGCCACGCAAATGCGCTGCCTGGTTCCATTATCACCTTCAAATTCGGGTATCTGCCGTGGAAGCCTTTAAGTGTCTCTATCAAAAGCCCCGTATCATACCCTTCCCTTGTCATCAGGTGTCCGCCGCCGAAATTTATCCATTTTATCTGTCCGAACCATTTTGAGAATTTCTCCTCGATATGCACAAGCGTACGGGCGAAAGTGTCGGCACCGCTCTCGCAATGGCAATGGCAGTGGAATCCCTCGATGTCAGAAGGGAGATTATCCGGCAATGCGGAGGCAAGCACGCCGAAACGGCTTCCCTTTGCACACGGATTATAGAGTTCGGTCTCTATCTCGGAATATTCGGGATTAATACGCAACCCAAAGCTCAACTTGGGATTAACGCCCTTCGCCCTTGCGCCCATCCTTTCGTATTGCGACAGACTGTTGAATGTGATATGGCTTGAAAAGCGTGCGATGTCCGCCATTTCATAATCCGTAAAAGCCGGTGAATAGGTATGCGCCGGCACGCCGAACTCCTCGAAAGCCAGCCTCGCCTCAGAATACGAACTCGCCGTTGTCGCGTTGATATATTCACGGAAAATGGGAAACGTCTTCCAAAGCGCGAATGCCTTAAACGCCAATATTATCTCCACGTCGGCCGCCCGTGCCACATTTCTTATAAGTTCAAGGTTGCCCCTAAGCAACGACTCCTCCAGAACATACACCGGTCTGTCCATAGACCGCAATATCTTGTCAAATTCCATTTTCATTTATTTTTGTTGCAAAGATAGCGCAAATCGGATGCAGAATACCAAACACAGCCCCAATAATTTCAAAATTGGGCAGATACCGTGCAGCGTTCATTGGTCACAAGAGACGCTCAATCCCCCGAATGGAAATTTTATAATCCCCCTATAAACACATTAATGTTGCGTATATTACAAAAATGATATACCTTTGCAACAAGAATAAAGCATACATACAATGAAGCTTGTTATAATGACAAAGCCCACATTTTTTGTGGAAGAAGACAAGATACTAACAACGCTCTTCGAAGGAGGCATGGAAAACCTGCACCTGTGCAAGCCCCAGTCCTCCCCAATGTATTCTGAGCGTCTGCTCTCACTGCTATCCGAAAACTATTACAAGAAAATCACCGTTCACGACCACTATTATCTCAAAGGCGAATACGGGCTTGGGGCGATACACATTGACAATCCCCAAGACTCCCTGCCCGAAGGGTACAAAGGCAAATTCAGCCGCACTTGCACCGAAATCCCACAACTGAAAGAAATGAAGAGAAAGACGGAATACGTGTTTCTCGAAGGAACTTTCAAGGACGGTGCCACGGGCACCCCACGCTACACAGTTGAAGAACTCGAAGAAGCCCACGGCAAGGGACTTATCGACAGACACGTATATGCAATGGGAGGGGTGAACCTTGAGAATATCAAGACGGCAAAGGACTTGGGCTTCGGGGGCGTGG
>CAVHWJ010000376.1:0-2370 GCA_963639565.1 uncultured Prevotella sp.
ATGCCGACAAATCCTCCGGCATCCACTCCATGTTTATGGGCAAGATTGTGAAGGCGATGAGAAAGTAGGGCGAACTTTCGGGAAAGACAAGATTAACAGCCAGTTACATCCACTGTCAATATACTCCGATACATTTTTCCGCACTTAAAAGCGTATTGGCGACACACTTTTCCGCACTTCTTTCTGTTGCAAAGATACATTTTTCCGCGGATAAAAACAGCAAGCGAGTACATTTTTCCGCACTTTGTATGAAAGACAACGGCCCACAAGCGATGTTTGCTTGAACACTGGCATCACGTGGTGAAAGAGATGATTATGAAACAATATTTAACGGGCAGAATGTCGGATTTTAACATTCGGGAAATCCCGCTCCCGGTGTCTAACAGCACAAAACGGGACGATTTGTGCTTTGCTTTAAACTGTTCCGTCTGGCTAAAACTGGGATAACGGCACGCAACATGACGCAACCGCCGGAGAAAAACGGCGAAAAAGCCCATTTTTCCGAAAACGAAAAGCGTTTTCCCAGGAGCAAACGATAGCTTTGCTCCTGGAGAACGATAGCTTTGCTAAAAGCGGACTGCGCTTTAGCTCTGGAAAAACCAAATAAGCTGTTGAAAACAAGCGATATACCAAAACTACCCAAGAAACGCCGAATTTTCACCGAAAGTCCGTTTCTTGCAGAGCGACGGTATTCTCGTGTCAATAGCAAACCGCAGATTTAACATTTCGGGGTTAAGGAATGTAAAAACCGCAGTTGCGTAACTCATCAGTTAAATAAAAGCCACCACAACACCGATAGCTAAACCAACCGCCCCGTTTCCGCCCTCAAAATCGACATTCCATCCGAAATTTACTGCAAATTTACAGTAAATATCGGTTTGGAATACCTTTCTATCCGAAATTTACTGTAAATTTGCAATAAATATCGGACAGGATGATAATGACAGGGAATTATATCGACAGGGAAATATACCTGAAAAAACTCGTGAACAGGCGGGACAACGGCGAGGTGAAGATAATAACCGGCACGCGCCGAAGCGGAAAGTCGTGGCTGCTGAAAAAGGTGTACTACAACTATCTCATCGGCCAAGGCGTGCCGCCAAGGAACATCATCAGCGTTTCGTTTGACACCGACGACGAACTGTCGGACGAGGACATGACGGACCCGAAAACGCTAAAACGCTTCCTTTATTCGCAGATTACAAGCGACACGGAGAACTACTACGTCTTTCTCGACGAGATACAGTTGGTGGAGGGCTTTGAGCGCATCGTGAACGGACTTAACGCCCGCGACAACGTGGACGTGTATATCACGGGCAGCAACTCCAGGTTCCTTTCAAACGACCTGAACACCATTTTCCGCGGCAGGGGCGACGAGGTGAGGGTATATCCGTTTTCTTTCAAGGAGTTCTGTACAGGGCGCACCGAACCGACAGGCGAACTGTGGAAGGAATACTACACCTACGGCGGCATGCCGGCACTGAGAAACCACCCCACGCCTGAGCAGAAGACAGGCTATCTACAACGGCTGTGGAGGAAAACATACATCGACGACGTTGTGGAACGCAACGGAGTGAAGAACCGCGTGGCACTGGAGAGCGTGGTGGACTCACTGTGCTCGTCGATAGGTTCGCTGACCAACCCCAACAAGATAAAGAATACGCTGGAGAGCGTGCTGCACACGAAGACAGACGCGGAGACCGTGGGGGCGTATATGCAGTACCTTGAAAACTCGTTCCTTTTTGAGGGGGCGAGACGCTACAACGTGAAAGGGCGCAAGTATTACGAGAGCATAAAGAAATATTATGTCGTGGACGTGGGACTGCGCAACGCGCGGCTCAATTTCCGTCAGCAGGAGATAACCCACATCATGGAGAACGTGATTTACAACGAACTGCGCATCCGCGGCTACCTCGTTGATGTGGGCGTGGTGGAGAGCCGCATGATGCGCGACGGCAAGAGCACCTACCAGCAGTACGAGATAGACTTCATCGCCACCAACGGCATAAGCAAATACTACATACAGTCGGCTTACTCCCTGCCCGACGATGAGAAACTCGAACAGGAACTGGCGTCGCTGAAAAAGGTGGACGACTCCTTCCGCAAGATAATAATCGTGGGCGACGACATCGCCACATACACCGACGACAACGGCTATGTGTTCATGGGACTGTTCCAGTTCCTGCGCAACGATGACATTCTGGAATAAGGGGTTATACGTTCAGTGCGCCTTACATTGCATAAACACCTTTCACTCCGCCAAAACCTCAGCCACGTGGTTGTGCTTCCAGCCGTCTTTACCGCGCTTGAGGAAGAGGAGGAGACGGAGGCGGGTGCCGACATTGATTGAGGAGCGCAAGTTGTCGTCAG
>CAVHWJ010000377.1:0-2354 GCA_963639565.1 uncultured Prevotella sp.
ACGTAGCAATGCGAAAGAATATCGACAATATCCTTATGGTCGTGGCAGAGGCTTCTATGGTGTGGCTCTCCGTCATGGTATACAACAGTCTCAGCGAAGTGGTGCCCGTCCCGAGGGAATGTGCCGAGACTATCGTCATGGGCATCTACGCCTTGTGCAAGATGGTGTCGATGAATATCCTTCCGATAGGTAGGACGAAGGCGGTCATCACTTCCGCCATTTCTGAAACACAGGAGAAGGCGCTGGCCGCAGAAACGAACGAAAGCCAAGCATCCGACTTGGTTCAGCAGCGCATGCAACTATTTCACAACGAATACCAACATGAGGAACAACAGTATCGCCAGCAGAAGGAGAAAGCCGAGGACGAGAAGCTACAAACCGTACTGCGATACACGCGCGACACATTCAAGCGTTTGGAATTTGAAGCCCCCGAGGTATATCAGATTTGCGAAAGCGTACGCTACTTTGTCACCAACCGTCAGGTGCTCACCCTGACCGACGTGCGCATCAAGCGGAAGGCAGCCGTCACCCAGACGGACCTGAAGAACTTCGCCTGGAACATCGCCTTCCAATACAACATCAGTGGCGACCTCACCGCCCAGTTTGTCATGCAGACTTTCAACGAATGGTTTGCCAACAGCACACTCGACACCATCCGCAAGAACCTACGCACAACGACTGGCCGACGCAAGATTGAAATCTGCGAGAAAATAGCGTAATGCGCCTATCATTCATGCGGACAATCTGTGTCAATCTGCTTGATAGACGCAATCATCCGCTGTTAGAGGTCGGCATCATTCCCGCTGCCACAGATGAAAACGGCGGAGTATATCTTCTATATGACTTATCAAATCAGACTCCGAATTGATATCTTCTATGGGGGAAAAGAAACCATCTGAATCGCCAGCATTGCGGCGTACTTTTTTCTCCCAGTTTTCCGTCATCAGACAGATTGTATGGTTTGAAAACAGAGTCAGATGGCAGTCTTTGTATTTGAAGTGCAGATATAACGCGGGGAAATAGTCACCGATACGTCTTTCATATTGGTCTTTGCGGATTGACAGACATCCGGAAGAATTTATGATTTGCGAAACCCTCCTGTGTATCTGGTCTCCAATGATGAACGAAGTCCAATGATAGTAACCCCGTCTTGCAACATAATCCGTCCAAATATATCTACTTTCGTCATCCCATTTTACCTGGAGATAGCCTCTGCCGCCGAAAGCCTTTTCGCAAATGACCATAATGTCCTGGTGCAATGCTGTATCAGATTTCCCCACATTGTTTTGCAAAAGGAAATTATGCAAGAAAGGCCACACTTTATCGTCAAGCAGCAATACGCGCAAGTCCTCGTCATTATTTGAAATCCAGTCTTCATAATAGATTTCGCGTAATACCTGTTCTGGTATGTACGGAGTCAATAGCTTGACTGTGTGCCGGCTTTCCCTGTGTTCGGGAATCAGCGTTTTTACATTCCGGGCCTTTTCTTCAAAGTTGGCCCAGTCTTCCTCTTTGTCCGCACCAGTATACAGGAAACGGATTGCGCCCTTGAAGAAAGCGTATCGTTCCATTTCCCTTATCAATGGGTGCGAATTTAGATGCCGGGCTTTGCGCTGCTCTTCCAATAGCTGCTCTGTGTTTTGTTTGCAGCCAATCGTGTCTTCTTGCGACAGATAACTCAGGATGTCATGCGATTTCGGAGCCAATAGGTCAATCTCTGTCATGGTAGGCTTTAAGTCCGATTTGTCCACCCTGTTCTCGCAGATGTTCCATAACACACGGTTCCATTCGTCAAACGAATCCCTGTCATACAGCCCTGCCAGAAGATAGCGGCAATAGCCGTAGAAAAGCAGGGCCTGCGTTTTTGTTATTTTGGAGATGTCCGATTTCTTATTTCCCACATATTTGGGGATAAAGTCGAAGCTCTCTCCCCAAGGTGACGACGTTTCCAGTTTGTTATTCCGGAGATTGTCCATGATAGTGATGAAATCACGTATGGCTTCCTTGTCAAGAACTTCCTTGTACGGTTCAAAACTGGCAAACGCATTGGTTATCTGTTTTAGAAGGACAGATTCGTCCCCTTGTCTTTTTATGCACTCCAAACGTACGAACCTGTTTATGAAGGTGAAATAAATCTCGTCTATGGAGACATCTTTCAGCATTTCGTCCCCTGGTCCATTTTCCTCCCACCTGTTTTTCCAAAAGATGTCAGTCCACTGGCAGTCAAGTTTTGCGGCGAAATCCAACACTTCTTTTTCATCAAGGATGTCGCTGTTTTTTACGTGTCTCACAAGTTCCGTCTTGAAATTCTCAAAGTCGGTAAGCTGCTTTCCGCGTGCGTTCATCTTGACATA
>CAVHWJ010000378.1:0-2349 GCA_963639565.1 uncultured Prevotella sp.
ATCCTTGCGGACGCTTTAAGGTTTTTAGAGTATTAAAGGCAGAGGGGAACACGGCGACAAGCCGCGTTCCCCTCTGCCCTTTTTAGTCGGATGAACCGTTTAGTCAAACGGACTACACGTCCAGTTGACTTTTTATCAGGTCATAGTAGTAACCGTGAAGTCTTAAAAGGTCGTCATGTTTCCCGCTTTCCACAATCCTGCCGCCATCCATCACGATTATACAGTCGGCATTTTTTACAGTACTCAACCTGTGGGCAATGACGACAACTGTTTTCTCCTTGAAAAAAACGCTCAAGTTTGAAACAATCTCACTCTCGTTCCTTGCATCAAGCGAATTCGTAGCCTCGTCAAGGAAAAGATAGTCAGCATCCTTGTATATCGCCCTTGCGATGAGAATGCGTTGTGCCTGACCCTTGCTTAGGCTTATTCCCTCTTGTCCTACTTTTGTGTTATATCCTAATGGCAAACTGTCTATAAAATCTGAGGATTTTGACAGTTTTATCGCCCTCTCCAACCGGTAGTAATCTATATCGTCACCCTCTATGGAAATATTCCGCGCTATCGTATCGGAAAAAACCACCCCGTCTTGCATGACCACGCCACATTGGCGACGCCACCACTGCACGTTGTATGATTTCAATTCGTTTTCTCCCACGTAGACATTTCCTTCCGACGGCATGTAATAGCCCAACAGTATTTTCAGCAGCGTTGTCTTGCCGCTTCCCGAAGCCCCCACTATGGCGGTGACCTTTCCGTGCGCCACACGCAAGTTTATGCCTTTCAAGGTGTTTTTGCCGGACAGCCTGTCATAGGAAAAGCTCATGTCGGAAACAGTCAGGTCTGCATTAGCGCCACTTGTGCCCTCCTTGTCACCGAAAACTTGCCGCTCGGCTGGTTGGTTACGCACTTCGTTGATTCTTTCCATACTGATTTTCACGTCTTGAAAGGAATATATGAACCCCATAAGCTGCTCTACTGGCCCGTTGAGCTGTCCTATCATATATTGTATCGCCATCATGCCACCAAGCGTAATGTTTCCCTTTATCACAGCATAAGCTGTAAACGCGGTCATCAGCAAGTTCTTAGACTCGTTAATCAGGATGTTCCCCATTTCCTGGACTTGCTGCAGTTTCAGGCTTTTTGTCTGGACGGAGAACATTTCACTTTGTGCGTCTTTCCATTCCGCGCAACGCCTTTCCTCGCAATTCTGCAGCTTTATCTCCTGCAGGTTGCTGATATACTGGTAAACTTTGATATTGTTTAGCGACTGTCTGTCAAAATACTCATAATCTATAATTCTTCGTTTTCCCATGAAAGCTACCATCCACAAGGCATATAGAATACTGAATATGGCAAACACGGAATACACGGCTGCATTGTATACGAGCAATACTCCAGAAAAAATCAGAAACAGGACAAGCGAGTATACTACATTCGGAATCTGTGCCGTCAAGAAAGCGTTAATTCTGGTATGGTCATATAGTCGTTGCTGCAAATCCCCAATGTGCTTCGTTTCTATCTGCCACATCGGCAACTTGACTAAATTAACCAAGAACTCGCCAACCATGGAAACATTTATGCGCATTGATATTTTCAGGAGTATCCATTTCCTGATAAAATCAAATGTCACTTTGCCCATTGTCAATGCAAACTGTCCACACAGAACAAGCAGGACAAAGCCGAAATCCTTGCCGTTTATACCTGTATCAACGATTTTCTGAGTCAAGAAAGGCAGCAGGGAAAGGAATCCTCCGGTCAGGAGCAATGTGACGAAAACAAGAAACAAAGGCCGTATGTATTTCTTTGCGTAAACAGACAGTTTCAAAGAGTTCCCATTGTAGCTGCGTACTGTCTTGTATGCGTAAAAGTCACCGGCGGGTTCCAGAAACATCGCATACCCTTCGGCGTCAGTTCCCCCGCCGTCACACCAATGCTTTTCCAAATCCTCATGGCTGCATCTTATTTTCCCCTTTGAGGGGTCGGCGACATAGAAGGAATCTCCCTTGACCTTGTATAAGACAACATAATGATTCTGGTTCCAATGCAATATGCATATTCCATTTGCCTCTTTCAGATCGGGTACAGACAGTTTGACGCTTTTTGCCAAAAGCCCGAAATGCTCTGCAGTAGCCTTTATTTGCCGGAACGACATCCCGTTGAGACCTGTCCTGCAGAAATCAAGAATCTCGTCATACCGCACATCATTCCCGTAATATTTACACAGCATCTCAATGCAGGCGACTCCGCAGTGGGCGGAGTCGCGCTGTATCACGAGCGGGAACCTCTTGGGGCGTTTTATAATCACAGTATTATCGAGGAGTTTACAGAGTTGCCGTTTTCTATCTTTTT
>CAVHWJ010000379.1:0-2327 GCA_963639565.1 uncultured Prevotella sp.
ATATCGGCATGGTTCGCCTTGGCCACGAAATATCGGAGAGCCGCCTCAACGTCTCCCGTGAACTGAAAGCCCTCCACGCCGAAGGGCTGATAATCCAACGGCGCAACTCGTTTATTATTCCCGCGCTTGAGAAGTTGATAAATTCATGAATAATTGGCTTTCACTTCGTACGCCGAACTTTGTTTCATGGTTAATTTATGGCAATTCGTGTTCAAAAAATATATTTGTTTTTTCTGTTTAACATAAATTTCCGTGAATTTACCACGAATTTTCATTAATTGTAGCTATATGCTATTTAAAAGATAAAGTGCTTCTTTGTCTGTTGCCAATAATTTATGTACCTTTGCTAAACACTATAATCACGGGGAAAATGAAACTTAATCGGCTTTATTTCAGAAACAATCTGACAGGATGGAACGTAAGGGAAGTATGTTTTGACAGTCTTACCCTCCTTGTCGGGGCTTCGGGCGTCGGCAAGACTCAAATCCTGCTTGCCCTGTCTACCCTCGCCAAAATCGCGCAGGGAAACTCCGAGAACGGAGTGGAATGGGAAGTTGAGTTTGAACAGGACGGCAACGCTTACGTTTGGAGCGGAGAGTTTGAGACGGTGAAGCCGAACGCTGAGGACGTGTATAATTTCAAGCTCTCCAAATACAATCTTCTGCGTGAAACGCTCATTATGGGCGGCGAGGTAGTTGTCTCGCGCACTGCGGAACAGTTGGTTTATAAAGAAAGTCCTACGGTGAGGCTCGACGGCAGCAAAAGTGCGATAGAACTCCTGAAAGCCGAGGATTTGATAGCACCTGTTGCCAAGGGGTTTCACCACATATATACTCTGCAATGCGGAAATATAGGGATAAACATGTCACCTGTCGTTCATAATATGGATGAAAAACATGAACTGAATGACATCAAGGGCGAAGCGTCTTTGGCACCGTTTGACAAGCTCTTCCTGCTGAAGAAAAACAAACTCCGTGAATTTGATGTCATAAAAGAACAGTTCATTGAGATATTCCCTTTGGTGGAGGATGTGGATTTCGCCATTGGCTCTTATTTCAATGACGTGCCTTTCCCTATACTGAAGATAAAGGAAAGGGGAGTGGCGGCTTGGATATTGCAGTCGGACATTTCCTCTGGAATGAGGCGCACGCTGGCGCAGGTAGTGACATTGGCTTTGGCTGATGACGGCGACGTGATTCTAATCGACGAGTTTGAGAACGGCTTGGGCGTGAACTGCATCAACCAGTTGGCTGAGTTGGTTCTTGACCCCGAGGCAGATATTCAGGTCGTGATGACGAGCCATCATCCTTATATCATCAACACCATTCCTTTCAACAAATGGAAAGTGGTGACGCGCAGGGCGAGTGACGTGAGCGTTCACACCGCCGACGAATTGAACATCGGGACACATTCCCGGCATGAGGCTTTCATGCAGCTCATACAGACTTCGGCTTACAAAACAGGCGTGCTATGAACATCTATATGATTGTGGAAGGGGCGGAGACCGAGACAAAAGTCTATCCCGAATGGCTGCGCCTGTTGGCTCCGGATTTGACGCGTATAGATGATGCGTGGAAGGTGCAGGGCAACTGCTATTACCTGTTCAGTGGCGGCGGCATCCCCTCCATTTTCCAGCATATTTCCAATGCGGTGGCGGACATCAACCAGATAAACAAGGAGGCGGAGACGGGCAAGGCTTACGACTACCTTGTGGTTTGTATGGACACTGAAGAGGAGGACAGGGCGTATATCGAGCAAAAGATAAGCGAATATCTTGTGAAGGACGGCAGGACTTTGAACAACACGCAGTTGGTTGTCTTCGAGCAAAAGGTATGTATGGAGACATGGTTCTTGGCAAACCGCGTTGTCTATAAGGAAAATCCACAGAGCCAGCGGCTTTCGGATTTCATTCGCTATTACAACGTGAAGAAAGACGATCCCGAGGATATGGGCAATATCGACGCCAAGGAGTATGCCACCAAGGCGCAGTTTCACCACCAGTATCTAAAGGATATGTTCCGTGAGAGGAACATAAGGTATTCCAAGAACAACCCCTCTGAGGTTTGCAAGCAAAGCTACCTTGACAGGCTTATCGAACGCTATAAGGAAACCGGACACATTGGAACGTTCGGGAAATGGTATGAGTTTGTTATGAAACTGTCCCGTGATTGACGCTCCAATAATACAAGCCCCAAGTTATACCAACTTGTTTTTTCACCGCCACTAAAACGAAATGAAGCGGTCTACGAGGCGGCGGCGGTAGAGGCGGCCTACCTTAACGTAGTCGATGTCTTCAAAGGGAGGGTTGAAGATGCACATGTTGTCGC
>CAVHWJ010000380.1:0-2320 GCA_963639565.1 uncultured Prevotella sp.
CTCAACGACAATACGGTGAAGATTTACAAGAACGGCGACGTGTCGGTAGTGGACAAGCATGGCAGGGAACAGAAATTCCCCGGTGTGCAGGCCTCATCCTCGGTGGACAGCGACGTGGACCCGATACAGAAATTCAGCAATATGCGCGCCGCCTATCTCGAGAACCTGCGCGAGGGCAACATCGGCGACACCACGCTCCTCACCGGCCTTGCCAACTCCATGCTCAGTTTCTGCAAGAAGCGCGGCTCCGACATGAGTGCGGACGAAAAGTCTCTGTGCGTGAAAGGTCTCAAGGAAATGCAGGAAAAGACCCCCGATGAATACATCCAGGGCATCTTCTCGCTGGCGGTGAACGCGCTCGGGGGGAAATAGAGCCGTCCTTTTCCGTCAAGCCAACGTTGTTGTTATCGGTAAATCCATGATGTGGATGTGCCTGATGCCATCAACGTTGGCTTTTCTGTATATACGTTCTATGCGCCCGGACTAAGCTTCAATCTTCCACTCCAGACAATTCACTCCGTCTTTCATGCCGAAGTTCATGCCCACCTTCACGGTTTCCTTGCCCTTCAGCTTGAAAGCGTCGGCGTAGCGTTTCGCTTCGATTTGTTCCAAGGCTTCCTCCACGCTCTTGTTGAATTTCAGTTCCATTACGTAGACAGTGGTCTTCGTCTCCAGCGAGATGTCGATACGTCCCTTCGCCGTGTGCTGCTCCACGGTGATATTATAATCGGTGAGAATGGCGAAGATGACGTAGAGCGTCTGTTGCCAATGCCCCTCGTAGTTCGTGTTGTCGCAGTAAGGCACAGTCTCAAGGAAATCGGCGAGCAGCCGCAACGCCCCGTCCATGTCGCCCTGGCGTATCAGCACCGACATCTTGGCGATTGCCACGTCGCCCTCGTCCGTCAGTTCGTCAAGGTAGTTGGGGAGCAAGCTCTCGAACAGCCCCACTTGGATTTCCCTGTTGGGGAAGTCCAGGGTGTACAGCTGCGACATCGCGTCGTAGTCCTTGATGGTCACGTAGCCGCTTTGGTACAGCAACGGCGTGATTGTCCTCATACTTTCCGTCGGTGTGTCAAAGGCCGATGCCCTCGCCTGCATCCTCTTTATGGATGAGGGCAAGACGCGGAACTCGCGCATCTTATGGATAAGGTAAGTGGGAGTGCCGGAACTGAACCAGTAGGCATCCATTTTCTGTTTGGCGAAGCAGTTGAGCAGACTGTACGGGTTGAACACGTCGGGCGACGGCCATGAGAAATGGTAGCCGTCGTAGTGGTTTTTCAGTTCCTGTATCGTTTCCTCCCGGGTCATTCCCAGTTTCTGCGCCAGTTCGTCGATGTCGTCGCTCATCTGCGTTACGAGTTCCTCCTTGGTGATGCCGCAGATGCCGGCATACGGCTCGTCCATGCTCACGTTCGTAATATTGTTCAGTTCGCTGAAGATGCTGAGTTGCGAGAATTTCGTGATGCCTGTCATGAAGACAAAGCGCAGCATGGGTTCGCAGTCTTTCAGCGGCGAGTAGAAATTGCGCATCACGTTGCGCAGCGTCTCGAGTTTTTCTTTTTCGTGCGCCACGTCGAGCAGTGGAGCGTCGTATTCGTCGATGAGCACCACCACCTGCGTGCCTGTCTCCCTGTATACTGTATCAATCAGGTTGATAAGCCGCACGTTGGGGTCGGGCGAATCACATTCCACGCCGAAACGCTTTTCGTTCTTGCCCAAGACAAAGAGGAGATACCTCTCCAGGGCGTCTTTCTCCATGTGCTTGCCGCCCGCCAGACTGAAATGCAGCACGGGATATTCCGTCCACTCCTTCTCCAGCTTCTCTATGGCGAGTCCCTTGAACAGTTCTTTCTTTCCCTCAAAATAATTTTGGAAGGTAGACACGAGGAGCGACTTGCCGAAGCGGCGCGGGCGCGCAAGGAAGAAATACGTGCCGTTTGTGTGCGTCATGCGGTAGATGTATTCCGTCTTGTCCACATAGAGCTTGTCCTCCTTGCGTATGCGGTCGAATGTCTGAATTCCGATAGGGTATAATTTTCTTGCCATATAGCGGTGCTTCTTTGTCTTTTGCAAATATACGCCAAATACATGAAACCGCCAAGACCTTATATGTTTAAACCTTCAATGTTTCTATCAACCGAACAGGGGCGTAAAGGTTAGCCGTATCGGCACGCTTTGGCAGACGCTGACGGCACGTTTCTTTCCTGTACTCCGCACGGAGTACTTCAGTACTTGTCGCGGAGTACTCCAGTACTCCATGCGGATTACTCCAGTACTTGGCAATTCAACCGGCAGTACTCGAGTACTTGAAACCGACGAT
>CAVHWJ010000381.1:0-2319 GCA_963639565.1 uncultured Prevotella sp.
GTGAATTGCGTTGAGGCTTCTCTCCCTTACCGCCGACTCCTCCTGCGTCTGCTGCACCACGGCCGGCAACTGCTTGTGGTCGCCTATCAGCACGAATTTCCTCACCGCCTCCCTGTCGCCGCTTTTGGCCGATAGGATGCCCATAAGGTGGGGTTCGAGAATCTGCGACGCCTCGTCGATGATTGCGAGCGAGAAAGTCTTGAGCTTGAAAATGTCGGAGCATGAGCCGAGGGCGGATGTAGTGCCGCAGAACACCCTCGTCCGCATGATGCGCTTGCGGGTCTCGTCGCCGCTGACAACCGTGCCAGTCGTTTTTCTGAGTAGATATTTCCTGTATTCTTTTGAGCAGGAGAGTTCCGCGCCTAAACGGATGAAATCAAATCTCGGGTCTTCCTTCTCCTTTATCTCCACGAGTTTGCCGCAAATCTCGTCCACCGCCCTGTTGGTGTACGACAGCAGCAACACGTTGGTGCCAGGCTCTAACAGTTCCTCTTTCAGCAGGTTCGCCAGACCGTAGGATGTCTTTCCCGTTCCCGGCGGACCGATGATGAGGAATATGTCGCGCGCCTGTTTAGCCCTTGTCACAAGGGTGTCGAAACTGCCGTAGCTGCCCTTGGGCTTCAGCGTGGTGTCGGTGTCTGGCTCTCTTTGCAGGAGAATCAGGTCGCGGCGGCTTTTGGTGGCGGAAAGGAAACTTTGCATACCGCTGTAAAGGGCGTCCGCCGACGACTCGATCAAATCGTGCTCGATAGCCCACAGCATATCCCTGTGACTGTCGAACACCATCTTGTCGGTCTGCCTGTTGCGCAGCCTCAGCGTGATGCTGTCTTCCTTTATCTCCTCGATGTTCGCCCTGAACACCATCTGTGCGCACGCGTCAGGCACCGTCCCTTTTGCATAGTGGTAGAGCATCACGATGTCGCCGGTCCTGAAATTGGTGGTGTCGGCAGAAATCTTGTCGCCGAAGTTGAGCGTCACGGCGCGTACTCCGCCGCCGTCCGCCTCGTAGTCCTTTATAGTGAGTTTGTCGTAGATGTTTCCGGCGGCTTTCTTTTCTTCGAGCGTGTCGTGCCATGTCGAGGCGAAGCCGGAGTTCTCTTTCGTCTTGTTGCCCAACTTGGATAGCGTTGCCTCGTTTTTGATGAACCGCAGAAAGCGCAGGTAATACGCCCTCTCCAAATCCGTGGCGGCGTGTATCGGGGCGAGGATTTCTGACAGTTGCGGTCGGGTGTATTTCTCCCACAGTGTGCCTGTCGCGCCTTTCTCGTTGAGCGTGTCCGGTGTCAGCGACGCTAAAAATCCCATTCCCTCCTTGGCATACCGCATTTCCGACACGGCAATGAGGTTGCGTATCTTTATCGCCCTGTGCATGAGCCGCGGGTTGGGCGGCGTGAGGAGCAGACCTTTTGAATATTTTGAGTAGAGCAGCAGGATTGACAGTTGGCTGGCGTATTTGCTGAGGCCATAGAGAAACAGTGCGCGGTAGAGCAGCAGCTGCACGTAGTGCTGTACCTTCGCCTTTGGAACGTCGTCGTCCTTTGCGAACGGCACAAACTCCGCCTTGCCCGATTTCTGCTCTATTATGAAATACTTGTCCTGCGCTTTTTCTTTTCCCGGCTTACTGAAAAGAAAGTCCATACGCCCCTGCAAGCCCAACACCTCGCTGAAGAACGACGGCTCCAGTATCACGCCTCTCTTGTCGTAGCCGTCGATGCCGCGGGTCAGGTCGTTCCCCACGAGTTTCTCTATGTTCCGCTTCTGAACCCTTGCGTCTTCCTTGAAACGCGTGAACCCCTCAATGAACTCCTTTGACGAGATGAGGCTCAACGCGTTGCCGTTCACGAACGCCTTGATAGTCTTGTCAAACGCTACGTTCCTTTCATGCACGGTGTCGTCGAGCATCTGCCCCGCGAGGTTTCCCAAAATCATCGGCACGGTGCTTTGCCGCGGTCTCAGTTTGGCGATGAGGCTTACGGCCGGCGATTCGGCGTATGTCTCGAAACACCTCGCTATGTCGGTGATGTTCACAAGGTAGTCGGGTTCCACGATGATGAGTTCGGGCAAATAGAATGTCCCCCTCTCGTTTTGCCTCAGTCGCACGAGGTTTAGCTGCATCCCCTGGCGCAACACGCCGTTGAGATACTGCCAGTCGGATTTCCCGTCGAGCGTGAGTATCGTGTTCTCCTTGCCGTAGCACGCCTGTATCGTCGTGCCGTTCTCCTCTTCGGTGGCCCAGATGAAATCCTCGTCCCACCTTTCCACCACCACGCGCAGGGATTTCTCGCTGAATTTCCCCCACGTCGTTTTCCTGTCGGCTTT
>CAVHWJ010000382.1:0-2303 GCA_963639565.1 uncultured Prevotella sp.
TCGGCGTGGAGACGGTCCGTCATGGTGGCGGAACCGCTGCGGTAGGCACTGGCGTGCTGCTTCTGGTTCTGCTCCGCCTGTTGCAGCTGACGCTTCGCCACGTCCACCTGTTTGTATTTCTCGGTGAGCGTGTTCCACTTCTGCGACATCTCCACCTTCATCAGCTTCTGCTTGTCGGTGAGGTCGATGTCGGCCTGACGGATGGCGATGTCGGAACGTTTCAGTTTGTGGCTGCCGCCCCACCACTCGGAGATAGGCAGGGTGACACGCAGTCCAAGCCACCAGCCAGTGGGGTAGTGGTCGATGAAATCGTGGAAGATGCCCTGCTCGCCGGTTGCGGAGAGGTAATGGTAGTAATAGGTGAACATCGCCCCAATGGTGGGGAGCATCGAACCGCGCGCGTATTTCTTCTGCATCACGGCGGCATCCTTCTTTATCTGGAGGAGCTTCGTCTCGTGGCGGTCGAGCAGGGCGGTTCCGGCGTCGAGGAAATACACCTCGGGAGCCTTGAGGGATGTTATGTCGTCCCATACCACACTGTCGAGGGCTTCCACACCTGTGAGGTAAGCCAAGTATTCGCGGCAGAGTTTTTTGCCGTTGTCCACTTGCAGATGCGTGCTCTCAAGCGTTGAGGCGTAGAGATCCACCTCCATTTTGTCGTTGGGGGTGACGAGACCCGCTTTCAAGGCGCGCGCCGCGTCCTCACGGGCGCGGTCCACGAGGGAGTCCATGGTGAGCAGCGAATGGTCTGCCTCATACAGCTGCACCAGTTGCCAAAAATATTTCTCCACCTCCTGCGTCAGTTCGTTCTCCTTGAGAGCCGCCATCTCTCCGGCAGCCTTCACGCCGAGGGCGGCGAGCTTGTTCGCGCTCGTAAGGCGGCCGCCGGTATAGATAGGCTGCACCGCCTTCACGCTGGCGAAAGCACCGTATTTAAGTACTTTCGCGTTGAAGTCCTCCTCCACGTCCACGCCCTTGAAGGCGGCGTAGAGTTCAAACGCCGTGTTGAGCACCTCAGAATCCTCGGCAAAGCCCCTGTTGCGCATAAAGCCGCTGGCGGAAGCCGACACGGAGGGGAAATACTTGGTGAAGAGCTGCTTCTTCAGCTCCTTCATCGACTCGATGTTCAGGCGGCTCTTCTGCAAGTCGGCATTGTTGCGGCAAGCAGCGTCCACGGCCTCCTGCAGGGAGAAGACCGTCTGTGCCGCGGCGGAGGCGGAGAACATCAGTGCCGCCACCATAATATATATATAGCGTTTCATTGATATAAGCAAGTTTTCTGTTTAGAAGATTTATTTAGAACCCCTGCGTGCCATAAGTTTCCAGTAGGCGCACGGCATCACAATCACCACAAGGATTGTGGCGGTTATCGTGCCGAAGCAAATCACCCAGCCCATGGAGGGCCACAGCGTGCTCTTGGAGAACATGAGCGGCACCACGCCGAACGCCGTGGTGGCGGAGGTGAGCACGATAGGAATCATCCTGCGGCGGCCGGCCTCCATCGCCGCGTCGCGCACGGACTTGCCCTTCTTGCGCAGTTCCTCGGCATAGTCGAACATAATCACCGCGTTTCGCATCACGATGCCCAAAAGCGAGAACACGCCAAGCATCGACATCATGCTGAAGTCCACTCCGGAGAGCTTCATACCAATCGCCGCGCCAGGCACGGCGAGCAGCGTGCCGCTCATGGCGAGGGCGGCAAGGCGGAAATGCTTGAAGTTGAGCACCATGACGAGCAGGATGACGCAAAGGCTCACCACGAAGCTCTTGGCGAGCGGTTCGGCAATCTGCTGGTTGATGCGGTCGGCGCCCCACGTCTTGGTCTTCACGTCCACGGGGAGTTTCTTTATAAGGTCTTTGTTCACGTATTCCTTCACCTTCTTCGCCACGAGAGCCTGACTGTAGCCCGGCTTCACGTCGGTGTCGATAGTGACGCACCGCTGGCCCTGGATGTGGGCTATTGTGCTCTCGCGCCAGTCGGGGGTGATGTTGGCAATCTGCCGGAGGGGCGTGTTGCGTCCCAGGGCGGTGCCGATATACTCGTCGCCGATGCCGCCCGCGTCCCTCTGCGAGTTGCGGTCGGCGGTATAGAGCATCACGGGCATTTCATAGTCCTTGTCCCATATCGTCCCGGCCTTGAAGCCGCCGTATTTCATCGCCATTTTGGCTTCCACCGAAGTGCGAGTGACGCCGAGCTGCGCCGCCGTGATATGGTCGAGGTCGATGCGCGCCACTGGCTGTTTCTCGCCGAAGCAGTCGTGAACCCATATCGTGCCGTCGAGCGAGCGCAGAAAGTGCTTCAC
>CAVHWJ010000383.1:0-2298 GCA_963639565.1 uncultured Prevotella sp.
AAAGCCGTTTCCCGGGAGCAAACGATAGCTTTGCTCCTCGAGAACGATAGCTTTGCTAAAAGCGGACTGCGCTTTCTTCCCGAAAAACGCTGCCAAACTGTTGAAAATGTGCATTATACAGAAATTGGCCAAAAACCGGCGAATTTCCGCCGAAAGTCCGTTTTGCGCAGAGCGACGGTATTCTCGCGTCAAGGGCAAGGCGAAGATTTAACATTTAAAGGTTAATGGATGTGAAAGCGAGGGCGGCGACCCCTAACCCGGCACCGCCGCTAAAAAATACAAAAAACTTGCGGCATAGAAAATTAATCATTACCTTTGGCTTGACTTTGAACAAATATGACAAAACGTGAAAAATAAGATATACACACTTCTCATCGCACTGATGCCCGTTTTCGCGCCGGCACAGAAAATCACGCTCGGCTCGTGCGTGACGAAAGACGGCGGACAGTACAAGGGCGAGATGGTGGCGGGGAAACCCAACGGCAAAGGCAGCGCACTCTACAAGAACGGCGACACCTACGAGGGCGAATACGCCAAGGGAAGACGGCAGGGCTACGGCGTGTACACATTCTCCGACGGCGAGAAATACGAGGGCGAATGGTACCAGGACCAGCAGCACGGAAAAGGCGTGTTCCACTTTATGAACAACAACAAGTACGACGGCCTGTGGTTCCGCGACTACCAGCAGGGACACGGCGTGATGTACTACTACAACGGCGACAAGTACGACGGCAACTGGCAGCGCGACAAGCGCAGCGGCAAGGGCAAGTACACCTACGCCAACGGCGCGTACTACGACGGCGAATGGAAAGACGACAAGAAATGCGGCAAGGGCTTCTTTGACTGGGGCGACGGCACCACCTACGACGGCATGTGGCAGAACAACATGCGCTCGGGCAAGGGGACGAACGTGTATTCCGACGGCGACAGGTACACCGGCGAGTGGCTTGAAGACGTGCAGAACGGCAAGGGAATATACAAGTTCAAGAACGGCGACACCTACGAAGGCGACTACATCCGCGGCAAGCGCACCGGCGAGGGCATATTCCGCTTCGCCAACGGCGACAAATACACGGGACACTTCAACGAGGGCTACATGGACGGCATGGGGACGTTCGCATGGAAAAACGGCGACGTCTACGTGGGGGCCTGGCACGACGACAGACAGAACGGACACGGAAAGCTGACGAAGAAGAACGGCGACGTGTATGAGGGAGAATTCAAGAACGGCCTCCAGGACGGACAGATGATAATCCATTTCGCCGACGGCGGAAAGTTCAAGGGCTTCTTCAAGAAAGGAAAGCGCGAAGGCAGCGCCATAGAAGTGGACAAAGACGGCAAACGCTTTGAAGGCACTTACCGCGACGACGAGCGCGACGGCAAATACGTGGAGAAAGACCGCAACGGAAACATCATCCAGCAGGGGATGTACACCCGAGGAAGGCGCAACTGAAAAAGACATGACAGGGCGCGGCACACGCTTGCGCCATAACAGAAATATATAAAACAAAAACAAAATGGTAATCGACACACTTGACAACCTCGAAAAGTATGCCACGCTGAACCCGCTCTTCGCGGACGTGGTGAAATTCATCAAAGAGAACGACCTGAACTCGCTTGAGGAGGGAAAACACTTCATCAAGGAGAAAGACCTGTTTGTGAACATCCAGACAGCCAAGGGAAAGACAAAGGAAGAGGCGAAACTCGAAACCCACAAGAGGATGATCGACATCCAGATCCCCCTCAGCACCTGCGAGACCTACGGCTACACTCCGTTGGGCGACCTCCCGGCAGAGGAGTACAACGAGGAGAAGGACATCACGAAATACGCCATCCTCGCCGACACCTACGTGACCTGCAAGCCGGGCGAGTTCGCCATATTCTTCCCGCAGGACGGACACGCCCCCTGCATCTCCAGTGAAGCGGAGATAAAGAAAGCCATCTTCAAGGTGCTGGCATAACGCCGCGGCACCGCCGAAGGAAAAGACAACGGCAGACAGGACTAAGAAAGGAGACCACATTTAAATTAACGCAAATAATCTGTATTATGGCCAAGACAACGACAAAGACAGCCCAGCCACGCAAAACACAAAGAGCGAAAGCTGCCCCGAAACATATCGGACTCGTGCAGAAAGACCCCTATCTCGAACCCTTTGAGGAGGCTATCCGTGGAAGGCACGACCACGCTGAGTGGAAAAAGAACCAGCTCACCGCCGGGGGGAAGAAGACCCTGGAGAGCTTCGCCTGCGGACACGACTATTACGGTCTGCACAAGATGAAGCGCGGATGGGTGTTCAG
>CAVHWJ010000384.1:0-2298 GCA_963639565.1 uncultured Prevotella sp.
AACGAAACATACATAAACAGAAATGACACAAGCAATCAAACAGAAACTCAGCGACTCAAAGACGGCTCGCTGGACTGCCCTGCTCATCGTGAGCTTCACGATGATGTTCGGCTATTTTTTCACTGACGTAATGTCGCCCCTCGAACCGCTGCTCACCGCAGCCAAGGAGGACGGCGGACTGGGACTCGGTTGGTCGTCAGACGAATACGGCTTCTTTTCCGGGGCATACGGATATTTCAACGTGTTCCTGCTGCTGCTGTTCTTCGGCGGCATCATCCTCGACAAGTTCGGCATCCGTTTCACAGGACTGATGTCCACGGTACTGATGTTCGGCGGCGCGCTGATAAAGTGGTGGGCGCTCGGGCATGACTTTGAGGGCAGCGTAACCCTGCCCCTCGGCATCGGCACATACAGCGTTCAGGTGCTTTGGGCTGTTCTCGGCTTCGCCATCTACGGCGTGGGCTGCGAGATAGCCGGTATCACCGTGAGCAAGGTTATCGTAAAATGGTTCACCGGGCATGAGCTGGCTCTCGCCATGGGTCTTCAGGTGGCACTCGCCCGTATCGGCACTGCCGGCGCGCTGGCCGTGGCACTGCCTTTCGCCAAGATGATGGGCGGCGTGTCCGCGGCCGTGGGTCTCGGTGCGGCGATGCTCTGCGCCGGAATGGTGGCGTTCATCGTTTACTGCGTAATGGACAAGCGAGAGGACGCTTCGGCGGCAGCAGTGGAGAGTGAACCCGAAGAGGGCTTCAAGTTCGCCGACCTCAAGGGTCTCCTTACCAACGTTGGTTTCTGGTACGTCGCAGTGCTGTGCCTCATGTTCTACGCCGGAGTGTTCCCCTTCCTCAAGTTTGCAACCAAGCTCATGGTGTTCAAATACGGAGTGGATGCCAACGTGGCGGGTCTCATCCCTGCCATGCTGCCTTTCGGCACGATATTCCTCACGCCGTTCTTCGGAAGCATCTACGACAAATACGGCAAGGGTGCCACGCTGATGATTATCGGCAGCGTTCTGCTCACCTGCGTACACGTGGTGTTCGCCCTGCCCTTCAACTCATGGGTGCTCGCAATCGTCGTAATGGTGGTGCTGGGCGTGGCCTTCGGTCTTGTGCCTTCGGCGATGTGGCCTTCCGTGCCTAAGATTATCCCCATGAAGCTCCTCGGCACGGCATACGCGCTGATATTCTACATCCAAAACATCGGTCTCGCCCTCGTCCCCGTGTGGATAGGCAAGGTGAACCAGGCGAACACCCTGCCCGACGGCACTATCGACTACACTCAGACGATGACTATCTTCGCCGGCTTCGGTGTTCTCGCAATCGTCGTTTCCCTGCTTCTCCTCATGGAGGACAAGCGCAAGGGCTACGGTTTGCAGAAGCCTAACATCAAGAAATAACATCCCTGCCGTTCCTACGGCGCACCTTATTATATACGCCTCCCGTGTCAATCTCGTCACGGGAGGCGTTTTTGTTTATAAAAAGAAATACGCTCTTGAACAATAAAGCGTTGAGATTACAAATTGCGCAGTCCGCCTTTTTCTGTTCTATCTATTTTTTTGTAACTTTGCCCACAGGTAACCACAAAAGGCAGCAATATGAAATATCCTATAGGAATACAAGACTTTGAGCAAATCATAACCAACGGTTATGTGTATATCGACAAAACAGCGTTGGTCTACGACTTGGTGGATAACGGCAAGATCTATTTCCTGTGCCGTCCACGTCGTTTCGGGAAATCGCTACTCGTTTCCACCCTCAAATGCTATTTTGAGGGGAAAAAGGAACTGTTCAAAGGGCTTGCAATCGACAAAATGGAAAAGGAATGGAAGCAATATCCAGTATTCCATATAGATTTCAACGGCAAGGATTTCACAAAAGCCGGTGAGTTGGAGAACAACCTGTTGACTTTCGTGGAAACGCAGGAAGCTATTTACGGAAGAGGAACTTTCGCAAGGACTTTGGGCGACCGTTTTTTGGCCGTGCTGAAAAACGCGCACGAAAAGACCGGTCTGCGTTCAGTGGTACTGATTGACGAATATGACAAGCCTTTACTTGACGTGCTCGACCAGGACTTGTACACCGTGGTTGATGGTCAGAAACGAAAGTTGGAAGACAGGCACAGGGAAATCCTCAAAGGTTTCTATTCTACTTTCAAGGCCGCCGATGCGGACTTGCAGTTCGTGCTTCTCACTGGTGTAACAAAGTTCTCGCAAGTAAGCGTGTTCAGCGGTTTCAACCAACCCGACGACATAAGTATGGACGAGCGGTATGAGGCTCTCTGCGGTATTACCGAGGAGGA
>CAVHWJ010000385.1:0-2297 GCA_963639565.1 uncultured Prevotella sp.
TTTATATATATATATAAATATAAACTTTCTCTTTCACCTTTTCCTCACAGCAGGGAGTTGCGGAAAATCTAACTGTCAGTGTCAGTGTCAGCAGTTTGAAGATGAAAAGATGGAAAGATGGAAAGGTGCGGAAAATCGCACTGTCATTGTCACTGTCACCTCTTTGCGGCGAAAAACACAATTTTCGTCCTCGTAAAACATAATTTCATTTCCCCCAAAACATAATTTCATTCCTCACAAATATTATTTTATTCCTCGCAAAATACGAATAAGACTATATGACTTTTACCACCTCAAACACCCCTAATCCCAAAAATCAGTATAAATTTTAGGATTACAATCCCAAAAATCAGTATAAATTTTGGGATTAGGAATATTTTTATTATCTTTGCACTCGAAACCAATCATTGCCAAACCATGTGATTAGAGACAGCCATTTTAAGCAGGGAAACATGATAAAGAGACAACTTCAAGACGTGATAGAGAACCATCTGTTCTCGGGCAAGGCCATCATCGTGATAGGCGCACGACAGGTAGGCAAGAGCACTCTCTTCAAGATGGTGCTCGAAAACCGCACGGAGCCAACGCTCCAGCTCAACTGCGACGAGCCCGAGGTGAAGGAAATGCTCACCGCGATGAACACGCAGGAGCTGAAGACGCTCATAGGCGGCAACCGCATCGTGGTAATCGACGAGGCGCAAAGGGTGGAGAACATCGGCATGACGCTGAAACGCATCACAGACAACTTCCCCGACGTGCAACTCTTGGCCACAGGTTCCTCTTCGTTTGAACTGCAAGACAAGCTCAACGAGCCTCTCACGGGTCGCAAGTTCGAGTATCACCTCTTCCCCATCTCCACCCAGGAACTGCTCAGCGCACAAGGTCTATTAGGCGTCAAGCAGACATTGGAGGACCGGCTCATATTCGGCTCCTATCCCGACATCATCAGCCACAAGGACGACGCCAAGGAGCTCTTGCGCAACCTCTCAGACAGTTACCTATACAAAGACCTGCTCAGCCTGGAGAGCGTGCGCCGCCCCGTGCTATTGGGAAAACTGCTCACAGCCCTCGCCCTGCAAGTGACAAGCGAGGTGAGCTACAACGAATTGGCGCAGACCGTAGGCACCGACAACAAGACGGTGGAGAAATATGTCGACCTGTTGGAAAAGTGCTACATCATCTTCAAGTTGAACGGCTTCAGCCGCAACCTCCGCACGGAGCTGAAACGTGCCAAGAAATTCTACTTCTACGACAACGGCATCCGTAACGCCATCCTCCAGAACTTCGCCCCGCTCTCGCTCCGCCAGGACGTAGGAGCCCTGTGGGAGAACTTCTTCATCAGCGAGCGAATCAAGGCAAACCAATACTCCGGAAGGTATGCGAACAGTTATTTTTGGCGCACCAACCAGCAGCAGGAGATAGACTACATAGAGGAGAGCGACGGCCAGTTTTCTCTCTTCGAGATGAAATGGAATCCCAAGCGCGCCAACACCCAGTTTCCCTCCGCCTTCCTCTCCACCTACGACGTGAAGGAGAAAGCAATCGTCACGCCCGAGAACTGGACGGAATGGGTGTAGACATCACGCATTCTATTGGGCATAAATGAGAGTATTAGCAGAACATTTCTTCCGAAATCTAAAAGTTTTCCAAAAAAACTTGTGCATTGTTGGCACACACCAAGAATATGATAAAATTGATTGTTCAACCATTTAAAATATAGGAATGATGGAAAAGATAACAAAAGAACAATACGAGTTTGCCCTCGACAGAATAGAGGAACTGTTGCCATTGGTGACAGACGAAACTCCTGCCAACGACAAGAATGCGATAGAATTGACACTGATGTCGGATATCGTGGAAGCATACGAGAAGAAGCATTATCCCATCGGCAAACCATCTGTCGCCGAACTGATAGAACTGTCCCTCGAAGACAAGAACATGACCCAAAAACAACTTGCCACAGAGATTGGCGTAAGTCCTTCACGCATCAATGACTATATAGCAGGACGCTCAGAGCCAACACTGAAAATCGCAAGACTGCTATGCAACACCCTGAACATTACCCCAGCTGCGATGCTGCGGATTTAAAAACACGAAAAAGGTGTCTAAAACGCCAGCAAGTCTGCCGTTTTGACACACATTCCTCTTAAAAACACACTTAATCCATCTTTTTGCTGCCATTTTGTCAGCATTCTCTCCTCGGCACATATTTCGCATTTACTCCACTGAAAAAAGTAAAACGAATAAAAATCCATAGAAAGGAGAACGAAATATGACATTCGACAAATTTACAATCA
>CAVHWJ010000386.1:0-2289 GCA_963639565.1 uncultured Prevotella sp.
TTTATAATCACAGTATTATCGAGGAGTTTACAGAGTTGCCGTTTTCTATCTTTTTGTGGCTGATTTTCCTTCCGAAGTCAAAGTTGTAGCTGAGTTTCAGGTATATCTGCCTGTCCTGCGCGTCGGAATAGCTGTGCGAGGATGTGCGGTAGCTGTCGTATGTGTAGTGTCTGTACACGTCGGAATTCTTCTCGAATATCCTCCTTATGCCGAGTTCGGCAAACAGCCCCTTGTGTCCCCAAGTCGCCAAGAAGCCGTAGTCTGACGGCGTTTCCGTTGTCATCGGCATGTTCGACAGGGTCTTTGCCCTTGAACTGTAATATGCCGAAAACGCGAAAGCCTTTAAATGATACATCAGGTTGAGGCTGTATATGAAATTGTCGGTGTGGCTGTTGTCCTTTCCCGTAACGTTCTGCCTTTGGTACGCGAGGGTACACCGTATCTGGAGGCTTCTGTCGAAGCAGTTGAACGAGGAGTTCACGCCAAGCCTGAAATCGTTGTAGCTTCCGTCTGAGTCATACGTCTGCACAAGCTTTTCGCCTTCCGCCGCATACGTTACCTTTGACAGGTCATAAAGACCGTTGTATGAAAAGAACGCCGACATCTGTATGTCGTTCGTGTGGATGTTATACGCCAGCAGTCCGTCGAGTATCTTCATCGATGTGAGGTATGGGTTGCCCCGCACCACTTGCAGACTGTTTATCTGCTGTTCGGCGGAGTTCATCCGTGAGAGGAGCGGTATCGTCGATCCCATCCTCACGTCCATGAAAAGGCTTCTCGCCTTTGACATGTAGCAGTTCATCGTGACGGCCGGGCGCTGGTATACCTTTGAATATTTGTAGCCGTTTATGTCGTTGCGGCAGACATCGAAACCGGCCTGGCAGCTCAGGTAGAATTTCCCCGGCTTGCTGTATGTGTAGGTTGGATAAAGCAGGAAGTCGTAGGAGTAAAGCCGCTGGTCGTTTTCCCTGTTGTTGTAATAGTAGTTCTTGTTGTAGCTGTACACGTTCCACAGGAAAAGGCTGAAGCTGTTGGAGGCGTTTATGCTGTGGTTCCATTTCAGCGTGCCGTCAATCTTGTAGGCGTGTTCCTTTATGTCGTTGTCCACGCTGAACGCGTTTTCGTTATAAGACCTGTCATAATTCCTTGTCAATGCCGAGCACAGCACCCTTGCCTCTATCACGTTCCGGCTGCCGAGGTTCTTGCTGAAAAACAGGTTCAGTGCCGGCGACACCTCTTTGTTGTGTATGTCCTGCGCCGCATGGCTGTTGCCGGAAATGTCGGGGGAATATTCTATTTCAGAAGATTCTTCCGACGATGATTTCCTCACGTTCAGCCCTATCTGCGAGTAGAACATGGTGCCTTGGCTTTTATATGAAGCCTGGAACGCCCCGAAATACCTGTCGCCGCTCTGGCTGCCGTCGCGGATTGACGTTGAACGTTCAACGGGCGTGCTTATCAACAGGTTCTCCACGCTGTTTGACCTTATGCCTTTGTCCCTGTCGTTGGCCACTTCCCCCATGACGGAATAATTCCATTTCTTGGAGTCGAGGCTGACCTGCACGGACTGGTCGTGGCTGTTGTAGAAAATGCGGTTGTCTGTCCTTATGTCCACATAGCCGCCATAGTCGTAATGCCTGAGGACGAAATTGACCACTTTCTGCTCGTTGGGAAACCGCTCCATGTCGCCGTTGTAGACCTCAACGCGCACGACGTCCTTCGGGCGCAGCGACTTGACATCCCTGATGTCTGACTTCCTCCCGTCAATGTACAGCGACACGCTGCTTCCGTCCGTGGAACCGACAGAATTTGAAAAAGGGTTCACGCTGAGTTCGGGCAGCATTATGTTATACAAAAGGGAGATTCCCGAATTGGAGCTGTTCTTTTGCGCCTGTGTGGGCAGATACACTATTGAATTGTCAGAGACGCGCACGGCCTGGCCTTTCACTACGACTTCGGCGAGGGCGTTAGTCCTGTCCTGCAACACCACATCCGCCGTTATCGTGTCCTTGGCGGCGAATCGGAGCGTCCGGGTCTCGTACGACGCGTTAGAATACGACACCTCCACGCTGTCACCCGCGCTGAAGCTGAAGCGGTAGTAGCCGCCGTCGTTGGTGGCTGCGCCAGTTATTCTGTCGAGCTTTGCCAAAACGGCGACATTGGGTATCGGCTTGCCCTCGGCATCGCGCACTTGCCCCTGTATCACTGTCGTTTTTTGGGCGGACAGTCCGGTGCAACAAAACAAAAATGTGAGGAATAAGGGATAATGTATGCTCATGATTAGTCTTT
>CAVHWJ010000387.1:0-2284 GCA_963639565.1 uncultured Prevotella sp.
GCGGCGACGGCGACAACGTGGTGGTTGCCAGCCGCGCCCTGCTCGACGACTGCCGCGGCACCATCGTGAGGCTGCCCCGCGACCACGTGGCTGTCCTCAACGGTCTCAACGGCTACATCGTGGCGGAGCAGGGCAACGTCCTCCTCGTCTGCAAGAAGGAAGACTCATCGGCTCTCATAAGGAAATACATCGCCCAAGTGCAGCTCGAAGAGGGTGACGAGTTTGTGTGAGGAATGGCTGATAAAACCTATACGATGATACAAGACATGAATAGAGAAAATGAAATAAAGGGACTAACGGAACACGACTGCGAATATGTGCGACTTGTCGCACATATTTCCGAATTGTGGGGAAATGCGAAAGCAAAAGCCGCGATTGCCGTTAATACTGAGTTGATTGACACCAACTGGCAGACAGGCCGGTATATCGTTGAGTTTGAACAGAATGGAAAAGAAAAAGCCAAGTATGGCGACAAGCTCCTTGTCAATCTTTCCAAAGACTTGACAAGGTTGCGCGGCAAAGGGTTTAGCCGTTCCGCATTGACTTATATGCGCAAGTTTTATCTTGCTTTCCCAAAATGTGCGACAGTGTCGCACATTTTGACCTGGAGCCATTATATCGAGCTTCTCAAGTGTGAGGACTCTATGGAAATACAGTTCTACATGAAAGAATGTATTCAGGAAAAATGGAATGTCAGGGAACTGCGCCGGCAGATTAATTCCTCCCTGTTCCAAAGGCTCGCCCTGAGTACGGACAAAGAGGGTGTGCTTGCCCTTGCCGACAAAGGGCATCAAGTCGCAGAACCCGCAGACATCATCCGCGACCCTTACGTTTTGGAGTTTACAGGTATTCCTTACCGAAAGCATTATAAGGAATCGGATTTGGAAAAGGCTCTGAAAGCCAATATGGAACAATTCCTGTTGGAGTTAGGACGAGGCTTCGCGTTTGTCGGACGGCAATACGAAATGCAGATTGGCGGCAGACGGTTCAAAGTGGATTTGGTCTTTTACCACGCTATTCTAAAGTGTTATGTCTTGATTGACTTGAAACGCGCGGAAATAAGACACGGCGATATTGGTCAGATGAATCTCTATCTGAATTATTTCAAGAATGAAGTTTGTGAACCCAACGACAATCCGCCTATCGGCATCGTGCTTGGTGCAAGGAAAGACGAGCTGTTGATGGAATACGCTCTCCAAGGCATAGACAACAATCTATTCGCTGCCCGTTACCAGCTTTATCTCCCAAATCGTGAGGAACTGCAAAATCAGCTAAATCTGTTGATGAACCAAAGGGATGAGCAAGAATGACATGGGGTGTTCTATGAGTTTAGGGGCGATGAAATCACTGGGCTATGTGAATAAATATAACAGGGGCATCGGGCAAGTGCAAAAGGAACTGAGGGCAAACGGCAACCCGAAGGCTGAATTTGACGTAAGTCTGCTGACCGCATTTGCCGTGACTGTGCTCAAGGGTACCAGTCAACGGACCAGTCCGTACCAGTCGGGTACCAGTCAAAACGGCGAATACCGTCCTTTCGGACCGAACGTATTGACGTTGCAGGAGAGAATTTTGAAGTTTTGTTCTGAGCCGAAATCCCTACGTGAAATAGCAGACTTTTTAGGTGTTGCCAGCAAGAAGAAGGTCAAGGCCAAATACATTGACGACATTCTTGGGACAAAGATTGTAATGACTATTCCCGACAAACCCAACAGCAGTTTGCAGAAATATGTGGCGGCAGTCGGTGGTAATAATATCTGTCAATCAACGACTTATACCAAGAAAAAAGAATTTGGTAAGGAAAAACTGCGCCAGATGATTTTTGAATATCTCAAGAACGCCGGCAAGGACGGAGCGAAGCGTGACACTATCTATGAATACCTCAAAGATGTCATGCCTCAAGACAAAACGGAAGAGCAACGACTTCGAGCGTTGGGTGATATTCTCGACACAATGAAGGATGAAGGGGTGATAGTGGCGAAAGGCAGAACTTGGTACTTAAAATGACGGATAATTCCAAAATTATAGCGGAGACTGGTCCGATTATAGCGGAAAATCCGACCAGTCTCCGCTATAATCGGACCAGTCTCCGCTATAATCCGACCGAAAATCCGACCGATTTTGACGGAAACCGACCGAAATCCGACCGTTTCCGTCGAAAGTTGAACAACAAATGAACATCATCTAAAACAGAATAAAGTTATGAATGAAAAACTCATAGACAGACTAAAGGGAACGATATACGGACAGGCAATCGGGGATGCGCTCGGACTGGGAACGGAGG
>CAVHWJ010000388.1:0-2264 GCA_963639565.1 uncultured Prevotella sp.
TGGGCGATTTGATTTTTTCCAGATACATGTCTTTTGCCTTTCGTTGTTTTTACCGTTGCAAAAGTATCTCATTCCTCCCTTTTACCGTGTATCCGGATTACTGATAATAGTACACAAAACATCGGAATAGACGCTTTGTCAGATTGCCCGTTTTCCAAATTTTATTCGATGCCACCGAATAAAATTCGGGATTTTTATTCGCTGGCATCGAATAAAATCGGTAAAAACGTCCCCTTCGGATATACAACTTATCCTGTTTAGAAGCGGGATTGTCCTGTATTTATATAAAAGGGAATTTTCAATGTGAGAACAACTCAGCCACGAACGCACAAAAAAGCGTTTCGTGGCTGATTATCCCCTCATGATGTTTTAATGCTTTGTATGTCAGCTTGTTATATTTGATATTTTTGCTTGTTTTTGTAGGCTTCTCAGCCACGAACGCATAAAAAGTCGTTTCGTGGCTGATTATTCGGCTTGATATATTTGGCAAATCCAAACAGAAAGGTTAGCTTTGCAGGGAATAATAAAGAATTGCAGCTATGGCAGAAATCATTGGCAGAAAAGCGGAACAGCAACTTTTGGGGCGACTCCTTGACGCAAGGGAGGCGGAATTCCTTGTGGTCTACGGTCGCCGAAGGGTGGGCAAGACGTTCTTGATACGCAACTATTTCAAGGATAAGTTCGCCTTTTATCACACGGCACTCTCGCCTCTGGAATTGGAGGACAAGGATTTGTTGCAAGCACAACTGCAAAATTTCGCCACATCGTTGCGCAACTATGGGGCGGATGTAGGGGAGGCTCCCGACAACTGGCTGTCGGCTTTCGACCTGCTGATAGAATTGCTCAAGAAGAAACCGTCAACGGAAAAGACTGTCGTGTTTCTCGATGAAATGCCGTGGCTCGACACTCCTAAGTCGGGATTTGTCACGGCTTTCGAGCATTTCTGGAACGGTTGGGCGGCAGGACAGGACAACATCCTGCTCGTGGCGTGCGGTTCGGCGACCACGTGGATAGTGGACAGGTTGCTTGCCAACAAGGGCGGGCTGTATAACCGTGTGACAAGGGAGATGCATCTCGCGCCTTTCACCCTGAAGGAGTGTGAGGATTATTATCGGGAGCACAACGTTGTGATGGACCGCTACGACCAGACCCAATGCTATATGGCGATTGGCGGCATACCTTATTATATGTCGTTTGTCGAACCGGGACAAAGCCTTGCGCAAAACCTTGACCGCCTGTTCTTCTCAAAGAACGGCAAACTGACCTTGGAGTTCGACCGCCTGTTCGGGTCTATCTTCACCTCGCCCGACCAGTACAAGCAAGTGATACGCCTTTTGGCAGGTAGCCGTGAAGGCATGAAACGCGATGACATAGCCCGGTGTCTCAATATGACCTCGGGAGGCACGCTCAGTAAACTGTTGGAGGCGTTGGTGGTGAGCGATTTCATCACGAGATACCAATATTTCGGAAAGTCAAAGCGTGAGATTTATTACAAGCTGACTGATTTTTATTCGCTCTTTTATATCCGCTTTGTGGATAAACGGCACAAGCTGAACCCGGAATTTTGGCAGAACAACCAGCTTACGGCTTCGGCGAATGTGTGGCGTGGGTTGGCCTTTGAGGATGTCTGTATGGTGCATACTGAACAAATCCGCAGGGCTTTGGGCATACAGGGCATACAGGTGGATTTCTCTCCTTGGCATTATGTGCCAGATGACAAGAATGGGAAGGGCGCGCAGATAGACCTTCTCATCAGCCGTGCCGACAGGGTTCTCAACCTTTGTGAAATGAAATTTTGCGTGAGCGATTACCGCATCGACAAGAACGCCGATGCCAACCTCCGCGGCAAAATTCAGGTTTTGATGGATAATGTCCGCGGTCGCCGCGCCATCCACCCTGTCATTGTCACAACCTATGGATTGGCCAGCAATGAGTACAGTTCCAAAATCCAGAACGTTGTAACGTTGGACAACCTGTTTGTGGATTGATGCAATGCCTACCTCCTCAGTTCATTTATAAGGTCTTCAAGAATGTACCTGTCGCTCATCAGCTGCAACCCTGTGCCTGGGTTGTTCAGCTGCTGATAGACTTCTGTGGAATAGAAGATGTCGAGCGCACGCTCTGCGCTGATTAACAAAAATATAAAAAACTACCCCTTCCTCTCCAAATTCCTCGACGCGTCAATCTTCAGGAATATGAAGAGGAGCAACGTGAAGCCCCAGAGCGACGAACCGCCGTAGCTGAAGAAGGGCAGGGGGATGCCG
>CAVHWJ010000389.1:0-2258 GCA_963639565.1 uncultured Prevotella sp.
AGAAGGTCGCGGTTGTGGCTCAGGTCCATGTCCTTGCCCGTTTCGCTCAACAGGGCGAGGGAGAAAAACATGAAGGCGATGCCGAAAAGGAAGTCTCCCACGTATTTGTGGCGCCGGGTGTAGATAAGCAGGATACCGAGGATGAAAGCCGGGAACACCACGTCGGTGAAGTTGAACGAGAAGCCCAGGCTCATGATCCACGCCGTGAGCGTCGTTCCGATGTTGGCCCCCATGATGATTGAGATAGCCTGTGCCAGAGTTATCAGGCCCGCGTTCACGAACGACACCGTCATCACGGTGGTGGCAGACGACGACTGCACTGAGGCTGTTACGAACATACCGGTGAGCAGTCCGGTGAAACGGTTTTTGGTCATTGTTCCCAGAATATGGCGCAGTTGCGAGCCGGCCATTTTCTGCAGGGCTTCACTCATCACCTTCATTCCGTAGATGAGCAGCGCAAGTGATCCGATGATCTTGAAAAAAATCCAAATCGACATATTTTATAACTTTTTATGACGCTGTTGTGCGCGGATGTCGCGGAAAGGGCTTAACTTTACATCGTGAACCCTAAATTATGTATGACTTATGAAACAGACAATACAAATCCGTTGCAAAAATAATAAAAAAGTGATAAACATTGCTATCGGCAGTACACTTTATGACATTTTTTTTGCGTCGGGCATCGACATGAAATACGGACCGGTGAGCGCAAAGGTGAACAACAAGGTCAGGGGACTCAACTACCGCGTCTACCACAACAAGGACGTGGAATTCCTCGGCCTCACCTCGCCCTCGGGGCAGCGCACCTACATCCGCTCCCTCTTCCTCGTGCTCTGCAAGGCCGTGCATGACCTCTATCCCGAGGGGAAGGTCACGATAGACATCCCCGTTTCCAACGGCTACTACTGCGACCTCGAAATCGGCACCGCGATAACCGAGGACATCGCCGCCGCCATACGCCGCCGGATGCAGGAGATAGTGGACGCCGGGCTGCCGTTCCGCCGCCACGAATGTACCACGCAGGACGCAATCGACATATTCACCAAAGAGGGCGACACGTCGAAGGTGAAGCTGCTCGCCAGCACCGGCTCGCTATACACCACATACTACGACCTCGACGGCTACACCGATTACTATTACGGGTCGCTAATCACCAACACGTCGTTCCTCAAGCTCTTCGGACTGGAGAAATACTACGACGGACTGCTCCTGCGCATCCCCTCGCTGCAAGACCCCTCCCGGCTGGGCGAACTGATACGGCAGGACAAGATGTTCGACATCTTCAAGGAGCACCACAAATGGCAGCAGATATTAGGGCTGCGCACCATTGGCGACCTAAACGACGCGGTGCAGAAGGGGTGGGCTTCCACGCTCATCAACCTATCGGAGGCCCTGCAGGAGAAGAAGATAGCGCGCATCGCCGACGACATAGCCTCTCGCCCGGGAGTGAAGATGGTGCTCATCGCCGGACCCTCGTCGAGCGGCAAGACAACATCCTGCAAACGGCTCTCCATACAGCTGCTCACCAACGGCATAAAGCCCGTGCCGGTGTCGCTCGACGACTATTTCGTGGACCGCGAGAAGACCCCCAAGGACGAGAAGGGCGACTACGACTACGAAAGCCTCTACGCCCTCAACATCCCGCTCCTCAACCAGCAGCTCAACGCGCTGTTCGCCGGCAACGAGGTGGAACTCCCCAAATACAATTTCCAGACGGGGCGCAGCGAGCGCAGCGGAAAGAAACTCAAAATGGGCGAGCACGACATCCTTGTGGTGGAGGGCATCCACGCCCTCAACCCGGAGCTTACGGCGCAGATTCCCGACGGGCAGATATACCGTGTCTACGCCTCGGCGTTCACCACCATACTGCTCGACAACCACAACTACGTGCCGACAACCGACAACCGCCTCTTGCGGCGCATAATCCGCGACTACAAATACCGCGGCGTGAGCGCGCAGGAGACGATACGCCGCTGGCCGTCGGTGCGCGCCGGCGAGAACAAGTGGATTTTCCCCTATCAGGAGAACGCCGACGCGATGTTCAACACCGCCATGCTCTTCGAACTCGCCGTGTTGAAGTCGCAGGCGGAGCCGCTGCTGGAAATGGTGCCTGAGAACTGCGAGGAATACAGCGAGGCATACCGTCTGCGCAAGTTCCTCAAATACATCACGCCCATCCCCAACCGCCAGGTGCCCCCCACCTCGCTGCTCAGGGAGTTCCTCGGCGGCAGTTCGTTCAAGTATTAGGGCGGTTGTCC
>CAVHWJ010000390.1:0-2250 GCA_963639565.1 uncultured Prevotella sp.
GCACTATCGGCGAACCCTTTTCTTCAAATTTAGTCCGCCTTACAGCCATGTCTACCGCCTGTTGTTTGATGTCCGTGAGATAGAAACCCTGTCCGAAGTCCTTGTTGGGCTTGCATTTGTTGAAATCTATCTCCCGGAAATCAACGTTTGTTCCATGATACAGTTTCATCAGATAGTCCCTCCGTGTCTTCTGCTTATAACCAGCATATCGTCGAGCGCGTCTTCCAAGGACAGGGTATGCTCCGCCGCGTAACAGTCATCAAGGAAGTCAAGTGCCTTGTGCTCCTTGAGGTAATTGAATGACATATAGGCCGGCATACCGAATTTATGTCCGAACTCCACGATGCACATATTTATATACCTTATTTTATCCATACCGTTCCTCCATTTACCAAAACCTTGCCGCCAATGGCAGAGCCGAGTATCAAGTGCAAATATACTGATTTAGTTTGTAAAACTCTTGCCGCATGGGGTGAAAATTCAAGTCCGCCCCACATCCGCCCACCCACGGACTGCCGTTCTCCACGGGCGAAGCCATTGTTTGCCGCCCGTCCATCGGACGGTGGACAGGCGATGAAGCTATGGTTGTAGATTGGAAGAAGGGGGCAGGGATTACAGGAACGGCGTGAGATATACCGGCAGGAAGATTGTCTGCTCGTCCTTCTGCAAGTCTTTTGTATAGACAAGATAGCGGCGGAGCACCCTGCCGGAGAATTTCCGGCAGAAGGCGTCGAGCGAGGCATGACGCTTGTAGCCGGACGATTTCACCTCTATCGGACAGATTTTGTTCCCGCGCGACAACAGGAAATCTATCTCGTAATTGTGCTTGCCGGTCTCCGTGGGGAAAGTGTAGTAGAAAAGTTTGTTTCCTGCCGCCGTCAGCATCTGCGCCACAACGTTCTCATATATGTAGCCGAGATTGGCGTCGAGCTTGTCGCTCATCAGCTTCTGGTAAATCACGTTTTCCGTGAAATCCTTGTCCTTGAAGGCCAGCGTGACGAAGAGTCCAGTATCAGCCACATACATCTTATACCTGCTGATGTCCATTGCCAACGGCATGCCCACACCGGGGTCGTTGGCGTGGTAGGCAACGCTCACTGTCATGGACTCGCGGAGTTCGGAGACAAGCTGAAGAACTTTCTCCGTCTCCGAATTGCCCCCTATGACGCTCGACACCTGATAGCGCGAGGCGTTGGTGTTGAGCTGGGCCGGTATGGCGTCGAAAAGCATGGAGAGCCTTCCCGACGAATCTATCTTGTAGAAATCGTCTTCATACAACTGTATGATGTTCCGCTTCACCCTGTCCACCTCCATCAGATTGTTGCTCCCGATATAGGCATCCACAGCCTGAGGCATTCCGCCTACCGCCATATAGATGCGGAAATCCCTCATCAGCTTGCGCGTCACGGCGTCGCCCACGGAGAGTTTCTTGTCGAAAAGCGTCTTCAGCTGACCGTATGACGTGGTGTCGCCCAACGCCCATTTGAATTCCTCATAGTCCATGGGATAGAGGAACATCTTCTCCTCCTCGCTCGGAATGAGAATGTCCTTCACATTCTTGCGGATGGAAATCAGCGAACCAGTCTCCATATAGTCGTAACGACCGTCCGCCACAAGGTGTTTGATGGCCTGGCGCGCCTTGGGGAACTTCTGCACCTCGTCGAACACGACCAGCGACTTGCGCTCCTTGAGCGACACGCCCAGCCGGAACTGAAGCTGAAGGAAGAAATAGTCCAGGTCGGCGATATGGTCGAAGAGTTCCCGTATCTCGTCTGTGGCGATTGAGAAATCTATCATGACATACGAATCGTATTCGTTCATGGCGAACTGCCGCACGAGCGTTGATTTGCCCACACGCCTCGCCCCTTCTATCAGGACGGCGGTCTCCCCATGCCGCGTGTTTTTCCATTCGAGAAGTCTGTCGTACAATTTCCGTTTGAATATCCTCATAATCTTTGTCTTTCAAGGGTGGGTTATGGGTGCAAATTTACGTAAAGACACCGTTTCCTCAAAATCTTTTAACCCGAAATCCCCCAAATCCTCACAATCTTTTTGACCAAAATCCCCCAAATTCTCACAATCTTTGACTGAACGGCGGTGGGAAAAGGACTGGCAGAAAGGCCGCAAAGCCGTTGCAGTATGCCGTTTGCGGAAAAAAAAATCCCGCCGGCAGTTTCGTCTCGAGACCGGCCGGCGGGGTTCTCCCTTCTCTCAGGGGAAATGTTATGTTACATTTGGGTTATTCATTCA
>CAVHWJ010000391.1:0-2244 GCA_963639565.1 uncultured Prevotella sp.
GAGAACGGATTTGCCGCAGGAGAAAGACAACCGACAGAAAAGGACTTTTGGAACAGTTGGCGGACATCGGTTTGCCGCCATGTAAAGCGAAAGTCATTTTTCTTCAAAAAAAGGCAATATTTTGAAAAATACTCGTTTGTTCCGATAAATGTAAATACCTTTGCTTGGTACTTAAATAAAATTACAAGGAGCGGGCTTAATGATGAATAGGATAATAGAATCATACTCCAACAAGAACGGATGTATATACCATGGTGACGCCTTGGAGATACTCAAACAGATTCCCGACGAATCTGTGGATTTGATTTTTGTAGACCCCCCGTATAACATAGGCAAGAACTTTGCCGGACGCAAAGACAAATGGAATACGGACAAGGAGTATCTTGACTGGTGCTACCAGTGGATAGACCTTTGCATCCAAAAGGTCAAGCCTAACGGCTCGATGTATCTAATGACTTCTACCCAGTTCATGCCATATTTCGATTTGTATGTCAGAGACAGGCTCACCATACTCTCAAGAATTGTCTGGTCGTATGACAGTTCCGGGGTTCAGGCAAAAAAATATTTCGGCTCAATGTATGAGCCTATCCTGTTTTGCGTGAAAGACAAGAACCATTACACTTTCAATTCTGAGGATATTCTCGTCGAGGCTAAAACCGGCTCCCAACGCAAGCTCATAGACTACCGGAAAAATCCGCCCCAACCATATAAAACCGAAAAAGTCCCCGGCAACGTGTGGGATTTCGCAAGGGTAAGATACCGAATGGAAGAATATGAAAACCATCCGACACAAAAACCGGTAAGTCTGTTGGAACGCATCGTGAAAGCGAGCAGCGCGCCCGGGGATGTGGTGTTGGACCCTTTCTGCGGAACATTCACGACCTGCTATGTGGCGCAGCAGTTAAACAGGCGTTTCATAGGAATTGAAATCCAGGAAGAGTATTTCAAGATAGGCTTGAGACGCTTGGGTATCGCCTTTGAATATAAAGGCGAAAAGTTGGAGCGTGAAAAAAAGTCTTACCAAAGCAAAACGCCAGTCGAACAGGCATTATTTAATTTTGGATGATATGGAAACGACATTTGCCTCATACATAAACAGTTATCTTAAAGACAAATATGGCGAGGACGCGGAAACGCTGTTTTCACTGAGCCATATACTGCAATACATTGTCCATAAGACGAAATCCGCGAACAAAGGTGCCAAAGCGAGAGGGAGCTTTGCAAACCTCTATGCGATTTATGTCATCATTGAGGATTATCTTGACAAGGGTTTTGACAAGTCGGGGAATTATTCTGGCTATGAGGGAGCGCAGTACTCTGTTCTTTTGAAAAGACAAAGAGAATTGCCGTTCGGCGCGAAGCTACAAAATCACGCCCTAAATTCACGCATGAACGAAGAATTTTTCAAATGTTTCCCCACACAAACAGGAATGCCGCCTATAATGCGCGATTTAGGAACTCAGAGATATTGGATTAATGAGAACTATCTGAAGATTAAAGTCGGAAGGCGCACATACAACATCGCCAAAGACGTGATAAACATCATCAACCATTATGCGGAGGTGAAGCAGGACACGTTCAAGCAATTTATCGTTCAATGTGAGACCCTGCAAAATATTGATGTGGAAGACACGGCTGAAGTGACGGATTTCATTACGGCTCTTCTTGCGCCGAATGTCGATGCAAGACTGTTTGAGATTGTAAGCTATTCAATCCTGAAGTCTTACTATAAAGACACGAAAATCTATTGGGGGTTCTCCCCTGAAACAGAAAAGCTCAAAGAAGACTATCTGCATTTGTACAAGACAGGACGCACCAATGCCAATGACGGCGGCATTGATTTCGTCATGCGCCCTTTGGGACGTTTCTTTCAAGTTACAGAGACTTTGGATTTCAAAAAATATTTCCTTGACATTGAGAAGATAGAACGATACCCTTTGTCTTTTGTCATCAAATCAGAAGAATCCACAAAGGATTTAATGACGAAACTGAAGGCTGACGCCTTAAAGACATACGTTGTGCAAAAGGTTGTTGATGACTATCTCAGTTGCATAGAGGAGATTATCAACATTCCACAATTAAAGGACTGCCTTGAAGAGTTGGACAAACGGAACATGATTGCGGATGTCCTTAAAGAGATTATCCTTCAAAGCAAAGTAGAATTTAATTACGAAGATGATTAAGTCTTCCCCATGAACGAAACCTTATACATCGACATAATACTGCCGCTGCCGCTGGACAGCC
>CAVHWJ010000392.1:0-2241 GCA_963639565.1 uncultured Prevotella sp.
GCAGCATCGTGGGCTTTGCCAACCGACAGTCGTTCTACGCCGCTTTCTACCGCTTCGAGGGCGTTACGCCAAGGCAGTATAAACTCTCTGACGCGCCTAAACCGACAAAGATGATTGTGCCGGCTCCCATTCTGGCGAAAGCGTAAGTGGAAAGGGCATGACGGCAACGGCGGCATGACAGAAACAGCATAATACGACAGAACTTCCGAAACATCCAAAACAGAATCCAATGGTTTCAGCGGTGTTTTAGAAGTTCTGTTTTTATTTATAATTGTATAATAATGAATAAGACAAATACAGACAACGGGCGTTTCGCCGACATACAGATGCTGAGATACAGGCTGGAGGGTTTTGACCAACTAACCCTGCGGCAGAAGAAACTCGTGTATTTCCTCTCCGAGGCAACCCTATGGGGCAGGGACATCACTTTCGACCAGTTCGGCAAATACAACCTGAAGATAAGGAAGACCCTTGAGACGGTGTACAAGAACTACACGCCGGCAGGGGGCGAAGAAGAGGAGATGGCGGCACTCGCCGTTTACCTCAAACGCGTGTGGTTCTCCAGCGGCATGCACCACCATTACGGATGTGAGAAATTCGTGCCCGGGTTTACGCCGGAGTTCTTTAAAAAGGCGGTGGCAAGTGTTCCGGCGGATGAACTGCCGCTCTCCGAAGGGCAGACGGCAACGGAACTTCTCGCCGAACTCCACGATGCTATATTCAATCCGGTGTTCATGCCCAAGAGGGTGAACATGGACGAGGGCGTGGACGTGGTGAAAGAGTCTGCCTGCAATTTCTACGACGGACTGACGCAGCGCGAGGTTGAGGAATATTATGAGGCGCAGAAAGACAGCGCAGACCCTGCCCCCGTGTCTTACGGGCTCAACTCCACGCTCGTTAAGACTGCGGACGGCGACGTTGAAGAAATCGTTTGGAAAATCGGCGGACGCTACGGCGAAACCATAAAACATATCGTGGAATGGCTCGGGAAAGCTGCAGAAGTGGCGGAGAACGATGCGCAGAAAGAGTATATCAACACGTTGATAAACTATTATAATACAGGCGATTTACGCCAGTTCAATAAATATTGCATCGAATGGGTGCAGGAGCATGAAGCCGACGTTGATTTCGTGAACGGATTTATAGAGGTTTACGGCGACCCGCTCGGACTGAAAGGTTCGTGGGAGGGCATCGTGGAGTATAAAGACTGCGAGGCTACGTGGCGCACCAAGACCATAAGCGACAACGCCCAGTGGTTTGAAGACCACTCGCCCGTAGACCCACGTTTCAAGAAAGAGACGGTGAAGGGCGTAACCGCCAACGTGATCAGGGCTGCCATGCTGGGCGGCGACGAATATCCGTCTACCGCCATTGGCATTAATCTGCCCAACGCCGACTGGATTAGGGCTAAATACGGCAGTAAGAGCGTCACCATAAGCAATGTGGTGAAGGCGTATAACGAGGCGGCGAGGGGCAACGGCTTTCGCGCGGAGTTCATACACGACAAAGAAATCACGGAACTTATTGACAAATACGGCGACCTCTGCGACGACCTGCACACAGACCTCCACGAATGTCTTGGCCACGGCAGCGGAAAACTCCTCGACGGCGTTTCGCCCGACGCACTGAAATCCTACGGCAGTACGGTGGAGGAGGCGAGGGCTGACCTCTTCGCCCTGTATTATATTGCCGACGCAAAACTGATAGAACTGGGGCTGCTCGACAACGCTGAGGCTTACAAGTCTTCGTATTACACCTATATCCTCAACGGACTGATGACGCAGATGGTGAGGATAAAGTCCGGATGCCAGATTGAGGAGGCGCACATGAGAAACCGCGCGCTGATAGCACGTTGGTGCTACGAAAAGGGCAGGGCTGAGAACGTGATAGAGATGTACCGCAAAGATGGCAAGACCTTTGTCCGTATCAACGACTACCAGCGTTTGCGCCAGCTCTTTGCGGAACTGCTCGCCGAGATACAGCGCGTGAAGAGCGAGGGCGACTACGAGGCAGCCCGCGCTTTGGTTGAAGGATATGGCGTGAAGATAGACGGCGAATTGCACAAGGAGGTTCTCGAACGGTATGCCAAACTCAACCTCGCTCCCTACAAGGGATTTATTAACCCGAGGCTTACCCCCGTGTTGGATGCCGACGGCAATATTACGGATGTGGCGGTGGACTACACCGAGGATTATTCAGAACAGATGCTTAGATACAGCCGTGACTATGCGGCGTTGGTGT
>CAVHWJ010000393.1:0-2238 GCA_963639565.1 uncultured Prevotella sp.
TGAAGGGAGACATAAAGACCAGCGTCACCGCCGACGGCGTGTATCATGTGGAGGTGATGTTGTAATAGCTGTGGCGGTATTAGTCTTGACAAAATAAATTTATGAATAATTCATGGATAATTTATGGCAATTCGTGTTCAAAAAAATATTTGTTTTCTTTTGAACATAAATTTTCGTGAATTAACCATGAATTTTCATTAATTGTAGCAATATGCTATTGCTGAATATATATATTAAGGTGTAATGAAAGAACAGAAAAACATCAGCATACTCATAGTGGACGACCACCCCGTGGTGCGCGAGGGCATAAAGACCCTGTTGGCGGCGGCCTCGCCCGAATACAGTTTCTTCGAGGCGGCCGACGGCAACGAGGCGATGCTCACGGTGAGGGAATGCCGCATTGCCGCGGCAATAGTGGACTTGGAGATTCCCGGCATCGACGGCTTCCGCCTGATAGAGGCTTTGTCAGGCCGTCCCTTTCCGCCGCGCGTGGTGGTATACACCATGCACGAGGAACCGTGGACGGTGGCGCGGCTTCGTGAGGCCAAGGTAAACGCCGTGGTGTTGAAGGGCGACGACCCGCGCGAAATCGTCACCGCGGTGGAGTCGGCGAGGGCAGGACTTTCGTATTTCAGCCCTCGTTTCGCCTCGATAGCGGAGAATACCGCGCCTGTCCTCACCGCACGCGAGGCGGAGGTTCTCGCTCTTCTCAGCGACGGCTATTCGTCGCGCCAGGTGGCGGAACTCCTTTTCGTCAGCGAGAACACCATTGAATACCACCGCAAGCAGATAATCCGCCGCCTCGGCGCGCGCAACAACGTCCATGCCGTTGCCATAGCCATTCAACGGGGTCTTATGCCGCAAAGACCGACAAAGCTACCGTAAAAGTTAAGTTCAAAAGTTCTGAACTTATATTCAAAGCTTTTGAACTTATGTTCAAAACTTCTGAACTTATGTTCAAAGCTTTTGAACTTAGAATGGATGATGCGTTTCCGTTTATTTGCCGCCCTTAATCCTGCTGCATTTCCCACCCGTCGATCGTCCCGGTCTTCGACGAGAAATTGCAGCCGATTTGGTAAACAGTCCTGTTGTCGGCGGCGTATTCCCTTGCGTAGCCCATTCTCTCTATTTGGGCGAGAGCGTCAGATGCCGAACCGTCGCGCTTGAACTCGAAGATGTAGACGAACTTGGGAGTTTCCACGATGCAGTCCACTCTGCCCTCGCTCTGTTCCTTCTCTGTATAGACAGTGAAACAGCTTATCATCCGCATCACGAGGTAGAAAGTGTACTGGAAATAACGTTCCTTCTCCCTTTCGTCGTCCTTCCTGCGTTGGTTGTAAGGGATGCCGGCGAAGAAAGAGGTGAGCAGCTTTTCCAGTTTGTTGCAGTCGCCGGTCTGCATGGCTTCCACCACCTGCATACCCCACGAAGTGGGCGACTCCTTTATTTGCAGATAACTTGTGGTAAGCATGGAGATAAAGCCACGCTTCACCTCGTCGTTGGGGAAGTCCAAAAGGTAAGAGTCCATGTCCATATTCCAACCCTTTATGGTGAGATAGCCGCTCTGGTAAATCATGGGCAGCGGTGCTTCAACGTCGGCACGGTAATCCACAAAGGCTTCGCGCGGATAATATTTGCCCGTCAGTTCGTTCATGTTCTCCCTGCAATGCGACAACAGGCGGATGAGGTAAGTGGGCGTGCCGGTGGCAAACCAAAAGTCGCTCAGTATCTTCTTGCTAAGTGAGTTCAGTATGCTGAAAGGGTTGTATATGTCGAGCATATTCGGACTGAAATGATAGCCGTCGAACTTGCGCTTCAGTTTTTCTTTCATTTCGTCCTCAGAAACCTTGTATCTTACAGCCATTGCCTTTATCGGTTCGTCGAAAGTGGAGTAGAGTTCTTCTTCCGTAATGCCGCAAAGAGCCTCATACCGCTCGTCCATACTTATGTCGTCGGGCTGGTTGAAACCGCTGAACACGCTCACTTGCGAGAACTTGGTTACGCCCGTGAGGAGGACGAACTGCAAGTCGGCATCGGCAGCCTTGAAAGTAGAATAGAAGCCTTTGAGAATTTCCCTGTGCCTGTCTTCCAACTTTCGCTTCTGCCCGTCAATTACGGTGTATAATTCCTGATCCAGCACGTCCAGTAAAGGCTTGTCGTATTCGTCTATCAGCATCACCGCACGCAGACCGGTCTTTTCGTGCGCGTTTTTCAGCACGGCCAGAAAACGGTCGCCCA
>CAVHWJ010000394.1:0-2227 GCA_963639565.1 uncultured Prevotella sp.
GCAACGCTTTATTCATAATTGTTGTGTGCCGCCAACCTTGGATGTCCGCTGACCCTGAATAATGTGTGCGCCGCCGGCGTTACGGAAACAAAAAAAAGACCCGAAACCTTGCAGCTACGGATCTTTGGGGTTGTTGACAGTGGGCGTTGACGGATTCGAACCGCCGACCCTCTGCTTGTAAGGCAGATGCTCTAAACCAGCTGAGCTAAACGCCCTTGCTCTTGTTAAGCGGTTGCAAAGGTATGAATAATTCTCTTTCCCTCCAAATTTTCCGTGCTCTTTTTCAAAAACATTTTTTTCCGGCTCTTTCGTTTACGGCGTTTCACGTAGTCTAAATCGTGCCAAATTGTTTCTTCGTCGTTACAGGGATTGTTGTATGCTTTTTAATGGAAAAACACAAAATATGTGCGAGCGGAGACTATTTCTCACTTTTTTTTCGAGAAAAAGTTTCCTCTCGCACATATTTTTGGAAAAAGCGCACTATCTTTGTATTCATCAAACAAATTATAAGAAAAGGTATGGCAAGGATTCAGATGATAGGACGCGACAAGGAAAAGGCGGAGTTGCAGCGGTGCATGGATTCCGAACGGTCGGAGTTTGTCATAGTGTACGGCAGAAGGCGTGTAGGCAAGACATTCCTTATCGACGAGTTCTTCAAGGGGAAGTATGACTTCACGTATGTGGGAGGGCATAACCTGGCGCCGCGTATGCAACTGCGCAATTTTGCCAAGGCACTGAAATACGCCATGGGCGAGCGTGCCGCCAGACAGTTCAACGACTGGTTCGACGCTTTCGACGCGTTGGAGGAATACCTCTCGTCGTTACCCACAGACAGAAAGAAACTTGTCTTTGTGGACGAGATGCCCTGGATAGACTCCCTGCGCTCGGACTTCACTTCCGCTTTCGAGAACTTCTGGAACGGTTGGGCGGCCCGCCGGCGCGACATTGTTTTCGTGGCAAGCGGTTCGGCTACGTCTTGGATGATAGACAAACTGGTGGAGAACCAGGGCGGGCTTCATGCGCGCATAACGAGCCAGATATATCTGCGCCCCTTCACGTTGCATGAAACGGAGCTTTACCTAAAGGCCAGCGGTTGCCCTTGGGACCGCTTTCAGATAGCCCAATGCTATATGTTCTTTGGCGGAATACCGTTCTATCTGAGTTTGATAAAGCCCGAATTGAGCCTCGTGCAGAATGTGGATGCGCTTTGTTTCAGCAAGGGCGGTGCGCTCAGGGAGGAGTTTGACGAATTGTATGGGGCGTTGTTCACCCATGCGGAGAGTTATGTTGAGGTTGTCCGCCTGTTGGCTGCCCACAGGGGCGGACTGGTATATTCGGAGATTGCGAAAAGGACGAAAATAGAGGGAAAGAGGCTGACGAAGGTCTTGACGAACCTCGAACGGTGTGATTTCGTCATGAAATTCCGGTATTTCGGCAAGAAGACGCAAGACCGCATCTATAAGCTGACGGATTTCTACACCCTGTTCTATCTGAAATATATCGCGCCGAACATGGACACTTACGATGAGCAGTGGTGGAGCAACCATTGTCTGTCGCATAGCGTGGAGGCATGGCAGGGGCTTACTTTTGAGTTGCTTTGCCTGATGCACATCCGCCAAATCCGCATGGCGTTGAATATTGGCGGCGTGGCGACGGAGGCATTTGCGTGGTTTGACAAGTCCGACAAGGGAAAGGAAACAAGAGGTTCGCAGATAGACCTCGTATTGGAGCGCGCCGACAGGATTATCAATCTTTGTGAGATGAAATTCAGCCTTGAACCATATAAGATTTCAGCTGATTACGAAATGAAATTGCGCACGCGTATGGGGCTGTTCAGAGAAAAGACGCATACCACCAAGGCATTGGTAAATACCTTTGTCACGACCTTTGGCGTAGCCAACGGCATCCATTCAAGCGTCGTAAACAGCGAAGTGACTTTGGATGGATTGTTTGGGGCGTAACCAATGGGACTTTCTTTCAAAATGTGCATGCAGTTTCTGTTAAAATTGTGTTAAAACGGCGTTAATTCCGCTACGAACACCATAAAAAGTGCCTTTGTAGCGGAATAAACGCTGTTTTTGTGCAATTTGGTATTACCGGCTCACACCGTTATTGCCCCCTTCCTGTTCCATTACAAAAACGCCCTGTCTGCGTCCCTATATAAAACCTTGAATATTATGAAAACATCAATGAGCGAATGGATAAGCGGCGTGATCGGCGGCGGACG
>CAVHWJ010000395.1:0-2207 GCA_963639565.1 uncultured Prevotella sp.
TTCGGTTCTTTTATTTTATGCAAAAATAAAAAGAAAAAGCGAACACGCCAAACGGTATGTTCGCAAAATGCTTAAAATACATCACTTTATGATTTCAATGCCAGAGACTTTGACGCTGTTTTATCTGCCGTTTTCCGCCGCTTCTTGTCCTTTGCGCTTAACGCCCCTCATGCAGAATATCCCGAGGATGACGAACGGAATGGAGAGGATTTGTCCCATGTCGAGTGGGAGAGAGGCTTCAAAGGCTTCCTGCACCTCCTTGGTGTATTCGATGAAGAAGCGGGCGGTGAAGATATACGTGAGGCATAGACCGAAGAAGAAGCCAGTGCCGACCTTCTGCGGCATCTTACGGTATAGATACCAACCGATGAAGAAGAGCAGGGCGTAGGCCAGGGCCTCGTAGAGTTGCCCGGGGTGCCGCGGCTGCATATCCACCTGTTCGAAGACGAAAGCCCACGGCACATCTGTCACCTTGCCGATAATCTCAGAGTTCATCAGGTTTCCCAATCGGATGAAACACGCCGTGACGGGCGTGGCGATGGCGATGTTGTCGAGCACCTGCCACAGGGGGAGCTTGGTGCGCCTGACGTAGAGCCACAGGGCAAGCATCAGACCGATAGTTCCGCCGTGGCTCGCCAGTCCGGCATACCCCGTGAATTTCCATCCGCCGTATTCCGTGAAACGGACAGGGAGGAACATCTCCACGATGTGCTGTCCTGAGGAGAGGAAATAATCAGGCTCGTAGAACAGGCAATGCCCGAGCCGCGCGCCGACGAGTATTCCTACGAAACAGTATATGAAGAGCGGATCAAACAACTCGTCCTTTATTTTCTGCTGCCGGTACAGTTTCTTTACCACAAAATATGCCGCAAGCAGACCGACCAGCCAGCACAGGGCGTACCACCGCATGGCGAACGGCCCGACGCGGAAGGCTTCGATACTCGGGTTCCAGTGAATCATCTTATTATGATGGTTTAGTATTCAAAATACGTATGTACAAGGGTAGGGAGTCTGCCGCTCCGCCTTTACACATTAAAGCGGAAGTGCATGATGTCGCCGTCCTGCACCACATATTCCTTGCCCTCGATGCCGAGTTTTCCGGCCTCGCGCACGGCGGCTTCCGAACCGTATTTTATATAGTCCTCGTATTTTATCACCTCAGCGCGGATAAAGCCCTTCTCGAAGTCGGTGTGGATAACGCCGGCGCACTGCGGAGCCTTCCACCCCTTGTGGTATGTCCACGCCTTCACCTCCATTTCGCCGGCGGTGATGAACGTCTCAAGGTTCAGCAGAGAGTATGCCTTCTTAATCAGACGGTTCACGCCGCTCTCCTCCAAACCCAGTTCGTCGAGGAACATCTGCTTGTCCTCGTAAGTCTCCAGTCCGGCGATGTCCTCCTCCGTCTTTCCGGCTATGACAAGCGTCTCAGCCCCTTCGGTCTTGGCAATCTCCTCCACGCGCCGCGAATATTCGTTACCCGACTTTGCCGAAGCCTCGTCCACGTTGCACACATAGAGCACCGGCTTTGCGGTGAGCAGGAACAGGTTGCGCGCCGCCTCCTGCTCCTCCTTGGAGTCGAAGTCCACGGTGCGGGCGTTCTTGCCCTGCTCCAACACGTTCTTGTAAGCCTCCAGCACGGCGACCTCCACCTTAGCGTCCTTGTTGCCCGACTGCGCTATCTTCTGCTGCTTTGACAGGCGCGACTCAATCGTCTCAAGGTCTTTCAGCTGAAGCTCCGTGTCGATAATCTCCTTGTCGCGCACGGGGTCGATTGTGCCGTCCACGTGCGTTATGTTGTCGTCGTCGAAACAGCGCAGCACATGGATAATGGCGTCGGTCTCGCGGATATTGCCCAGGAACTTGTTTCCCAGTCCCTCGCCCTTGCTTGCCCCCTTCACGAGACCGGCGATGTCCACGATCTCGCACGTAGCCGGCACGATGCGCCCCGGTTGTACAATTTCGGCGAGTTTGGTGAGCCTCCCGTCGGGGACGGTTATCACGCCCACGTTAGGTTCTATCGTGCAGAAAGGGAAATTAGCAGCCTGTGCCTTTGCGCTTGAAAGGCAGTTGAAAAGAGTGGACTTGCCCACATTGGGGAGTCCCACAATACCACATTTTAGTGCCATGTCTTTGTTCTTATATTTTCTTTTAGCGTGCGAAATTACTCATTTTATTTGTAATATTCTGTATTAAAGAGGGATAAAATG
>CAVHWJ010000396.1:0-2205 GCA_963639565.1 uncultured Prevotella sp.
CTGGTCTTTGTCGGGCTTGATGTAAGAAGTGAACTCCTTTTTGGATGTGAGTTCAGTAGAAGGGAGGAGCGTGCCGGAGAAAGCCGTCGGATTGTCTCCCACGCCGTATTTTACCTCAAGCCTCTCGGCATACTCCTCTATGGTGTTAGACGCGGTGAACGTCACCGCATACTCTTTTCCTGCCTCCATTTTTATCGACGGCGTGAGGAGCCAGTCGTCGGCGGCGTTATCCGTGTTATACACGTTGTAGGCGCACCGCTGCTCGGGGTGGTAGCCCCATGTGCAGCCGTCGTTGTTGCTGTCGATGATGGTCATCAGGTCGAGCGACGACTCGTCGGCGAAGTCGTTGTCGTAGGGCGGATTGAGAGCCGGGCCGAGCACCACCTTGCCGCTCGTCTGCTCGTCGCTGCGCACGTCGCCATTGATAGCCGTCACGCCGTAGGTGTAGGCGGTGAGCTGCTCGGGCGACACCTTGTCGGTGAACGTTGTGGCGGAGATGCCCTCAGCCACCTTCACCTCGTCGGGATAGCGCACCACGTCGTATTTCAGACTCCCCACGTAGCCGTCGTTGTAGCTGCCTGTGGGAGCGTCCCACGCGAGCGTCACCTCGCCGGTTGTCGTGTTGGCGGTCGCCTTCACCTCCTCCACGGGATAAGTCTGGTCGAAGCCGATGTATCTCTGAATCTTTGTCTGCGGCGAACGCCCCACGCTGTTGGAGGTCGTCACCGTGAACTCGTGCGTGCCGTTGCCCGAAACAGTAAGCCGCTTCGTCACCGTCACGCCCGGCAGAACGGTGCCGCTGCCCATCTCTTCGCCGTCCACCTCAATGGCATAGTTGAGCATACCCGAGAGGTCATCGCCGGCAAAAGTCTTCGACGGAGCTTTGAAAATCAACACCAGCGAAAGTTCGCCGCCGCTCGTCATGAAAGCCACATTATCCTGTCCCACAGCCGCCGGCGCGCCGTCTTCTGCCGCCGGGGCCGGAACGGTGAGGGCGAACACCATTTCGCCGCCAGTGAAGTCGCCCACCTTTGAGGCCGCGCCCGAAGTGAGGTCCACGGTGTAGAGGGCTGAGTTATGCTCGCTGTCTACGGCGGCCCAGTAGAAAGTGCCTGTCTTCTGGTCAATCTCGCCGCTCTGCTGGTAATGACCGTTGGTAGAGGTCGTCAGCGTCAGTCCCGTTGCGCCCACGAGGGTTTCCTCCGCCGTCTTGGAGTCAATCTTATAGAGGTTGCCGTCGGTCGCCACGCCGTATATGGTGTTGTCCTTGGTCATGCCCAGGGCGACATAACAGTTGTTTAGCTTGCCGATAGTGGAGCGCGTGAGCGACGAATAGTCAATCACGCCAAGCTCGAAGCCTTCCGCGGTGGAGTTGTAGAACTCGCCGTAGACCTTTCCGTTTTGCGCCACGGCAAGTTCCAGGGCTATCATGGAAATGTCTTCGAGACCCTTCGACTCAATCTCCTCGCCCGTCTCGGCGTTGAAACTGTAATAGTTGATGAAGATGTAGTCGTCGTTAATGAAATAATTTACGGTGTGGAACACGCCGTCCACGAGCGCGCCGCCGCCGTTTGCAGCACAGTCCTCGTTAATCCACAGCGACTCGGGGTCCACGCTCTCAGTGGCGTTGAACTTGTAGAGGCCGTATTTATCCTCGTCCCAGAAGCCTGAATACACCACGTTGCCGTAGAGTTCGCGCCCGTCGGCGGTCACCATCATCGGGGGCTTCACCTGCGCGCGGTTCTTCGAAGGCGTCACGCCAACGCTTTTCAGGGTAGCGGTGCTGGAGAACGGCTTTTGGATAGCCTTGCACAACAGCGGGTACTTCTTGTCGAACGCCCTCGCCTTCGCCACGTGCTGCGCCGGCGTGAGCTTCTGCATCATGCGCGTGGCGTGGGAGCCGGGAGTGCGCAAGCCTCGTACTTGCGTCTGCGCCGCCACAGGCATTGCGGCAACCGCCGCCGCACAGGATACAATCAGTGTTTTTACCTTTGACATTGAAAATGATTTAAAAAACTCGCAACCTTTTAAATAAGTCTACTAAAAGAAGCGTTCCGTCGGCGGTTTTGCCTAATGGAACATTGCCATGCCAGTCTTGCCCGTCTTTGTGTTGCGATTCCCATGGCGGGAGAGGTGGTATAACAGGACAAAGTTACTCAAAAAAAAAGAAAAGAGGAGGGGATTAGGAATAATTAAGAATTGGGG
>CAVHWJ010000397.1:0-2196 GCA_963639565.1 uncultured Prevotella sp.
TTTCCCCTTATGTCTTGCAGGATAGGGGAAAATGCCGTAACTTTGCAGCCGCTTGAAAGAGCGTATCTTCCATAAAGGAGAAAATTATAAGTATAACCAAATAAATAAAACAAAGAAAAAATGATTATTGTACCAGTTAAGGAAGGCGAGAACATCGAAAGAGCCTTGAAGAAGTTCAAGAGAAAATTTGAGAAGACAGGTGTCATCAAGGAACTCCGCGCACGTCAGCAGTTCGACAAACCGTCCGTTCTCAAGAGGCTCAAGATGGAGCGCGCTATCTACGTTCAGAAGCTGAGAGACGCAGAGGAATAATCTTCCCCTTGCAGCAAGGCGTTTTTAAAACAATATCACAACCCATTCTTTTGTAACAGGAGGTGTACTTAGGTAAATAATCAAAAGAATATCAAGGCGCGAAACCCTTTCGGGGCGACCGCCGGACAAGGATGATACTTCAATGCGACACGGCATCGGGGTATCATCCTTTTCTTTTTCCCTGTCGGCAGAGTACTGCACTGCCCAACGCCAAGTACTCGAGTACTGCTTTTGAAAAAGCCAAGTACTGGAGTACTGCCGGTTGAATTATCAAGTACTGGAGTAATCCGCATGGAGTACTGGAGTACTCCGCTGCAAACACGGCAGTACTCCGTGCAGGATACCGGGCGGAAACGTGTCGTCCGCAACCAGGAAACTTATGGAAACCGGCTTTCATCCGTTATCCCATTTCTCCCCAATTCCGTCAAATTCCCGAAAAATCCTCCGCAAAATTTTGCAGTCTCCCGAAAAGTGACTATTTTCGTAGGCGAGAATGACACAGGCAGGCATAATGATAGAGCGGTTTGTCGAATACCTGCGCTACGAGCGCAACTACTCCGCCAAAACCATATCCGCATACGTGGGGGACTTGGAGAAATTCCAAGAATATTTCCTCGGCGTGGGCAAGGAGCTGACATGGAACACCGTAGACAGCGACGTGATACGGGGATGGATGGAGGAAATGATGGACCGCGGCAACAGTGCCTCGTCGGTGAACAGGCGACTAAGCTCAGTGCGGTCGCTGTATAAGTTCGCTATCGCCCACGGACTGGCGGATAAAGACCCGTCGAGGGTCGTCACTGGTCCGAAAAAGGACAAGCGGCTGCCGAAATTCGTAAAGGACAACGACGTGCAGCAACTCCTCCGTCCCGAGATGTGGGACATGGACGACTTTGACGACGTGAGGGACAGGGCGATGCTCCTCGTGCTCTACGAGACAGGCATCCGCCGCCAGGAACTCGTCACGCTCGACGACGACGCGGTGGACATGGTGAACCTCCAGATGAAGGTCACCGGCAAGCGCGACAAGCAGCGGCTCGTGCCGTTTGGCGAAGAGCTGAAAGCCGAAATCGCCAACTATATCTCGAAGAGAGACGGCAGCGTGGCGCGTCACGACGGCGCGCTGTTCGTGAACGGCAAAGGCTTCCGCCTCGACGGCGAGGCGGTGAGATACCGGGTGATGAAACAGTTAGGGCGCGTGTGTACGCAGAAGCAGCGGTCGCCCCATGTGCTGCGCCACACCTTCGCCACCACGATGCTCAACCACGGGGCGGGGCTGGAAAGCGTACAGAAACTCCTCGGACACGAAAGCGTTGCGACGACGGAAATCTACACCCACACCACGTTCGAGAAACTGAAAGAAATATACAATTCCGCCCATCCGCGGCGGTAACCTTTTTATATAATATAATAATAGGAGAAATTACTATGGAAATTAAGATCAAGTCAATCCACTTCGACGCGACAGATCAGTTGAAGGCGTTCATCGAGAAGAAAGTAGAAAAGCTGGCAAAGACCTACGAGGATATACAGAACACGGAAGTGCAGCTCAAAGTCGTTAAGCCCGCTACGGCGATGAACAAGGAGGCAAGCCTCAGTGTGGCTGTGCCTGGAAACAAGTTTTTCGTGGAGAAAACCTGCGACACTTTCGAGGAGGCCGTAGACCAGTGTGTGGACTCCATGAAGGTGCAACTCACCAAATTCAAGGAAAAAACAAGGTAATTTGAAAAAAAAAGCCGAAAAGTTTTGGCGGTTTGGAAATAATGCGTACCTTTGCAGCCGTGTTCAAGACACATCCTCTGAGAAGCGCCAATACGGCTGCAAGGTCTTGCCTCTTTAGCTCAGTTGGCCAGAGCACGTGATTTGTAATCTCGGGGTCGTTGG
>CAVHWJ010000398.1:0-2192 GCA_963639565.1 uncultured Prevotella sp.
CGTCCGAAAATTCCGCTCAAAAACGCCAAAACCCCGTTAGCGAAATGCAGTTCGCTCGGAGCAAACGATAGCTTTGCTCCTGGAGAACGATAGCTTTGCTAAAAGCGTACTGCCCTTTCTTTCCGCAAAACCGCCATATATCTCTGTGTTTCAGCAATATAGCGGAATCGCCCAAAAATTGCGTATTTTCGACCGAAATGTCTTTCGCCGCCAAATAAGCGATTCTCGCGTCAAACCCCACCGTGGTTTTTAACATTTCGGAGGCGGTTTATCCAAAAAAAACGCAAACTGAACCGTATGATGGATAAAAGGAAATCAATCACCGCTTGTTTTGGATGAAATCAAGCCCGTGCTTCTCATACCATTGGAATTTCAAGTCAGAGCTGACCAATGTCGCTTTGTCTGATATGGCTTGCGCTATAATCAGACGGTCGAACGGGTCACGATGGTCTTTTATAAAGGGCAAAGATGCGTAACACTGAAAGTTTCTTGCTGTAACCGGAAGAATTTCTATCAGCATACCGTTCAAGCCTTCCAAGATGTCCTCTGCTTGAAACGGTTTGCCGTCTTGCTTGCGCCAACTCACTTTGCCTATCTGGAACAAATGTATCAATTCATGCACACACACCGTACTAGTATAAAGAGTGTTGGAATAATCAAAAATCATTCCTAACACATCCTTATCCAAAGACTCATGGTCGCCCAACAGGAATACCAATATATTCGTGTCGAGGTAAAGTCTCATTTCAGCACAGCCCTCATGTCGTTTACGTCCAGAAACATGGTTCTGTTTTTTGAGAAGAACCATTCCCCGGCCTTGTTGAGTTTCTCTGGCATCTGTGCCCTAAGTTCATCGAAATTTATTCTTTCGCCCATCTTCGTATGCTTTATGTCGTTCTTTTGTTATGCAAATATACGTTTCTCTGATGAAACTTCCAAAAAATCGGGAGAAATACACGCTATCTTTCGGATGTTGCTTGGTATAGGCGTAATAGTGGTTGCGAAATGCATCCGGTAGGTACGAAACAAGCCAATGAACTGGGCATCTATGACATGACAGGTAATGTTTATGAATGGTGCAGAGATTGGTATGGCGAATATTCCAGCTCTGACCAAACAAATCCTTCTGGACCTTACAGTGGGACGGAACGTGTGTTTCGTGGCGGCTGTTGTTGCACCAGTGATGTGGGGGTTCTCAATTTGTCGTGCCGCTTTCGTGGAAACCCAGAATCGGGCGGCGGCAGTTACGGGCTTCGTCTGGTTCTCTCCGAATAGTAGCCAGCCCCGTTTCCTGGCAATTGATTTCTCCCGAAACTTTTGGAGAAGACAAATATTAGGGTTATTTTTGCATTACATAAAATATGTAACATAAAACCTGTAATCGTGGTAATGCGTTATGGAGCAGCTTAATAACCCGTTCGTGATATACGGATATAAAGGTCCTGAATATTTCTGTGACCGTGTGAAAGAGACAAAAACCGTGACCGACGCCTTGCATAATGAGCGCAACGTGGTGCTTGTTTCGCCAAGGCGTATCGGCAAGACAGGGCTGATACACCATGTGTTTGAGAACATCCGCATGAAAGAACCTGACACGCGGTGCTTTTATATGGACATCAACGCCACGCGGAACTTGAGCCAGTTCATACAGCTGCTGGCAAAGACAGTTGTCGGCAAGGTAGACACCTTTTCGCAGTCGGCTATGAGAAAGGTGACGGAGTTTTTCTCAAGCTACAAGCCCACATTGTCGTTCGACGAGGTTACGGGCATGCCTGCTTTCTCCATAGCCGTGTCGCCCGACCAGAGGGAAGATTCGCTGAGACATATCTTTGAATACCTGAAGCAGTCGGGCAAGCGGATATATATAGCGGTGGACGAGTTTCAGCAGATTGCCGAATACCCGGAGGGCGGGGCGGAAGCACTGTTGCGTTCCTACATCCAGTTTCTGCCCAACGTGTATTTCATCTTCGCCGGCAGCAAGCAGCACATAATGATGGATATGTTTCTTTCGGCCAAAAGACCGTTCTACCAAAGTTCGCAAATGGTAAGTCTGCCACTTATCGACATCGGCGAGTATAAGTCGTTTGCCGACAGGTGGATGGAGAAAAGGGGACTGTCGTTCAGCGACGCCGCCTTTAGTCACCTTTACGACAGCGTGGACGGACAGACATGGTATATCCAGGACATATTGA
>CAVHWJ010000399.1:0-2191 GCA_963639565.1 uncultured Prevotella sp.
ATTTCTCATTCCACCGCCCAGTCGGTGATGTTGCCCTGGGTGGAGTCGAAGTTGATGCCCACTTTGGTCACGGGCTTGCCGCAGAGGGCGAACCGCCGGGCGTAGTCCTTCAGGTTGATTTGCCGCATGGCGGTCTGAGCGTCCTTGTTGAGCTTCAGTTCGATGACGTAGAGGTCGGTGCGCGTGAGCAACACTATGTCCACCCTGCCCTTTGGCGTATGCACCTCCACGTCCACCACGAAATTGGTGAGGAGCGAGAAGATTACGAAGAGCATCTGCTGGTAATGTCCCTCGTGGTTGGTCACGTTGCAGTACGGCACGGTGGCGAGGAAGTCCTGCAATAGTTGCAATGCCCCGTCGATGTTGTTCTTGCGTATGAGGGAACCCATGCGGGCGATGGCCACGTCGCCGCGCTCGGCGAGCACGCCGTCGAGATAGTTTGGCAGGAGGTTGTCATACAGTCCCACCTTGATTTCCTTGTTGGGGATGTCGAGCGTGTAGAGGGTGGTGTCCCTGTCGTAATCCTTAATGGTGATGTACCCGCTCTGGTAGAGCAGGGGAGTGATGGTCTTCATCTTCTCCGTCGGCGCGTCGAAGGCCGGCTCCATTGCCTCTATCGGCGCGATATGTGCCGGAAGCACGTCGAATTGCCTCAGCATGTTGATAAGGTAAGTCGGAGTTCCCGAACTGAACCAATATGCCCCGAATTCCTTGGCGGCAAAGCAGTTGAGCAAGCTGTATGGGTTGAACACGTCGGGCGACTTGGCGGAGAAGTGATAGCCGTCATACAGTTCTTTCAGCCTGTCTGTTGTCTCCTCCCTCGTCAGTTCCTGCTCCTTGGCCAGCATGTCGATGTCCTCCGCCATGTCCGTGAGCAGTTCCTCCTTGGTGATGCCGCAGATGCCGGCGTAGTCATTGCGCATGGAGATGTTGGTTATGTTGTTCAGTTCGCTGAAGATGCTCACTTGCGAGAACTTGGTGATGCCGGTGAGGAAGACGAAGCGCAGCTTTGCCTCGCTGTATTTCAGGGGGCTGTAGAAATTGCGCATCACGTTGCGCAGGACGTCAAGCTGCTCTTTCTCGTGAACCACGTCGAGCATGGGCGCGTCATACTCGTCGATGAGCACCACAACCTGTCGGCCCGTCTTTTCGTAGGCGGTGTCAATGAGTGTCGTCAGTCGGTTGTTGGCGTCTTTCTCAGGATTCGTTATTCCCCATTTTTTCTCCTCTGATTGCAGGATGAAGGCAAGGTATCTTTCCAACTGTTCCTTCTCCATGTGCTTTCCTCCGCTCATGTCGAAATGGAGCACGGGGTATTCCGTCCACTCCTTCTCCAGCTTTGCTATGGCAAGCCCCTCGAAGAGTTCTTTCCTTCCCTCGAAGTAACTTTGCATCGTGGTGACGAGTAGCGACTTGCCGAAGCGGCGCGGACGGCTCAGGAAGAAATACGTGCCGCTGGTGTGTGCCATGCGGTAGATGTATTCCGTCTTGTCGATATAGAGCTTGTTTTCCTTGCGTATTCGCCCGAAAGTCTGTATTCCTATGGGGTATAACTTCAGTGCCATAAATGTCTTGCTTTAAAGGGTTGTGTGGGACGGCCAATGGGTGATTGCCGTTATCAGCGTGTAAATTTACGGCTATTATTGCAGATACGCAAGCCTTCCCCGAAGGTTTGGTAAACTTTTTCGTTGGAAGAGCCGTGCTTTTTCAGTCAAAATCCTTGGAGGAACAAGAAAAAAGTCGCACCTTTGTTCACCATAATAAAAAGAAAAGCCTTATGCCAAAGATATTTGAATACTTCGGTTTCATATTTCTGTTCTACTCAAACGAGCGCGGCCGATTATGAATTTAATTATCGTTTCCGCTAAATACGTTGCGCCGCTCTGTGTAAAATTAGAGTTTTCTGACGGCGTGACAAAAGCAATAGATGTCGGGGCTTTCATCCGGAAGCATCCGCATCCTCAGTATGATTCCTACCTAAACGAAAGGAAATTCAAGAAGTTTAAGATAGAATTCGGGAATGTCGTGTGGGGAAAGAACTGGGATTTGATTTTCCCAATAGACAAACTGTATGCCGGTACTTGCGAATAGATAACGGAAACCCATAAGATTCCACGGCTCTTTCATTTAGCCCCAAAATAAGCACATAACATCCCTTACCCGGCTCACGGCGAATCGGGCAAATGTTTGT
>CAVHWJ010000400.1:0-2183 GCA_963639565.1 uncultured Prevotella sp.
GTATACAGGAAACGGATTGCGCCCTTGAAGAAAGCGTATCTTTCCATTTCCCTTATCGAGGGGTGCGAGTTCAGATGCCGGGCTTTGCGCTGCTCTTCCAGTAGCTGCTCCGTGTTTTGGTCGCAGTCAATCGTGTCTTCCTGCGACAGATAGCTCAGAATGTCGTGCGATTTCGGAGCTAACAGGTCAATCTCCGTCATGGTAGGCTTCAAGTCCGATTTTTCCGTCCTGTTCTCGCAGATGTTCCATAGCACGCGGTTCCATTCGGCAAACGAGTCCCTGTCATACTCCCCAGCCAGAAGATAGCGGCAATAGCCGTAGAAAAGCAGGGATTGCGTTTTTGTTATTTTTGAGATGTCAGTTTTCTTGTTTCCCACATATTTCGGGATAAAGTCGAACGCCTCTCCCCAAGGTGACGACGTTTCCAAGTTGTTGTTGCGGAGACGGTCCATTACCGTGATGAAATCCAGTATGGCTTCCTTGTCAAGGATTTCCCTGTACGGCTTAAAACTGACAAACGCATCGGTTATCTGTTTTGGGGGTCCAGATTTGTCCCCCTGCCTTTTTATGCACTCCAAGCTGACGAACCTGTTTATGAAGGTGAAATAAATCCCGTCGATGGAGACATCTTTCAGCGTTTCGTCTTCCTGCCTGTTTTCCTCCCACCTGTTTTCCCAAAATATGTCGGTCCACTGGCAGTCGAGTTTGGCGGCGAAATCAAACGCTTCTTTTTCTTCAAGGATGCCGCTGGCTTTTACGTGCCTCACAAGTTCCGTCTTGAAATTCTCGAAGTCAGTGAGCTGCTTTCCGCGTGCGTTCATCTTGACATACAGTTCGTCGCTGTCGTCGAGACCTATCTTCAACTTCTGGAATTGGATGCACTTTGTCGTGGTCAGCCTCTTCCATATCTGCGGAAAATCACAGTCATCCCCGAAGATTTGTTCAAGTCCGTCCGTATTACCCTTTGTTCCGGCAATCACGTTGAGCATCCCCATGATTGTGGGGTCTTGTTTATATTGGTGGTAGAACCAAGTCTGGCCGGTAATCCATTGTCGCAGCGACATTTTATTTTCTCCCTTCGGAGTCAGTCCGCACAGCGACTTGCAGAAGTCGGTTGATGAAATGCGGGTCTCGTATGAAAATTTCATAAGTGTCTTCATGATTTCCGGGTCGCTGACAATCCCTGCCTTATATGCCACATACCAATGAAGCAGCCATAAGGTAGTAAGACGTTGCTGTCCGTCCAGAGGCACAAACATGGTGTCATTGTCCACGCCGTACACAAAATCCAAAGGCAGCGTACTGCCAATGCATGCCTCTTTAAGGGCGGAAAGGAAACTCTGGCGGTTGAAAGCCTTGCCGCGACGGCCAAAGGCATAGTCGCGCTGTATGGTAGGTATACATATTTTGTTTATCTCACGTGATGAAATCAAATTCCAAAATGAAATGTTCGGCATAATGCTTTGTGTATTAGAGTGAAACATCAAATCCCCCGTTCTTCAGGCAGTCATACATTTCTTTCCTGTATGCCTGGGCGTCAGTTCTCGACCACTCCCTGTTGGACGTGTCGTTGGCGGTGTATGCCTTGATGAAAACGTCTTTGGTGCAGCCAGGAACGAACGCCACGTCGATAGCTACGGTTCTCTCGTTCAGGTCGTCGTCAATTACATACTTTTTCCCCATCTCTTTCCCCATGACGGTTCTTCTTTTCACGGCAAATATTGAATTGCCGTAGCTTTTGTTCGTGCTCGCGTCCAACAGGCAGAAATTCCATATCCGGTTCTTCTCCCTGCCGTTCAGTCTCTCTTTTGTTTCTATGGCTTTGTCCTGTTCTTCAGTGAGCTTTTTGCGGAGTCCTTCAAAGTCCGCCCCCTCCGGGTTATGGATAAAGTCCTTGATTTCCCCTTTGTGCGCCTCTTTTATGGAAGGGTCAAGCAGAAAGGTCTTGAGCCATTCCTTTTGGGTTTCGGTTCTGGAGAAATCATTGTCGGTGTTCGACGCGATATGCTCGACATCCCATTTCTCTGACTTGTAAAGGTAGAACGGAAACTTGTTGAACAGCTGTGTGTCAGTGTTCTTGTTCAGATTTCTGTTCAGCACAATGATGCGCTGGATGTTGAAGAGCAGGAGCAGCGGCTTGCATGCCGTTTTGTCCGTGCCGCGTTCCTCGTCGCATTTGTATT
>CAVHWJ010000401.1:0-2152 GCA_963639565.1 uncultured Prevotella sp.
GGTGGGAAATGCTTTCGCGGCTCTTGCCCTCGGCGTAACCCTCGAAGAGTTCGCCTATCTGGAAAAACAGCATCACCGCCACCGCCTCGGGGAATTCCGTTTCGCTGCCGGGAAAGAAACCGATGCAAAGCGCGCCAATCGTGGCTACCGCCATGAGGAAATCCTCGTTGAAAACGTCACCGTGGAGTATTCCCTCCAGTGCCTCGCCCAGCGTTTCGTGGCCCACTAATATATAAGGTATAAGGTAAACGATGAGCAACTGCCATGTGGCGAGGTCGCAGGTGTTCTCCACAAAAACTGCCACAACCAAGAACAAAAGGGCAATGAGAATGATGATGACCTTTGATTTCAATGAGCCTTCGCCATCGCCGTGACTGTGGTCGTGGTGGTGTTCGTGATTATGCTCATGGTGATGACCGTGTTCATGGTCATGGTGGTCATGGTGATGTTCGTGTCCGTGGTGATGTCCGCAGCAGCAACCGCAGCCGTTGGCATGAACGTTGTTTTCGGCGGCATTGCAGCTTCCGCCCTGTTCCTTTGCTTTTTCCATATCCTTAATCATTAGGCGTGTCCTTAAAATTCCACGCATTATTTATTTTATGGTGCAAAGGTACACAGAAGGCATTGCAACCCGGTTGCAAAAACGGATTTGGCGGAAGAAGAAAACTTTGTAAAAATCTCTCCGACGATTTGCGCCATTTAGAATATTTTTCCCTATATTTGCCGAAAGAAAGCAAAGTTTTCGGGGCGGCGTTTTACTGCGCAGCCCTCAACAATATAAATAAGGTGAACGATATGATAAAGAGATGCTACGCCAAATATATCCGTTTTGACTGGGCGATGAAACGTCTGCTCCGCAACAAGGCGAACCACGCCGTGCTGGAGGGACTGCTCTATTCCCTCATCGGCAAGAAGATGAAAATCAAACATTTCCTTGAGAGCGAGGGCAACCAGGAGGATGAAATCGACAAGTATAACCGCGTGGATATGCTCGCTGAGGACGAGGACGGCGAACTGATAATCGTGGAGATACAGAACAACCACGAGATAACGTATTTTCACCGTATGCTCTACGGCGTGTCGAAAGTAATAACGGAATATATCGAAAAGGGCGACGAATACGACAAAGTGCGCAAGCTGTATTCCATCAACATCGTCTATTTTGAACTGGGACAGGGCAAGGACTACGTTTACCACGGCAAGACAGAGTTCAAGGGTCTCCACGAACCTCACGACTTGCTGAAACTCTCCGCCAGGCAGAGCGAGAAGTTCCTCGGCATAAAGGAGACTGACAAGGAGAAGCGTAGCGATGCCGGAGACCTGTTCCCGGAGTATTACATCCTGCGCGTGAACGACTTTGACAAGGTGGCGACCACGCCGCTCGACGAATGGATGGAGTTCCTGAAGACAGGCAATATTGACGACAACACCAAGACTGCCGGCCTGACCGAGGCCCGCGAGCGTCTGCGTGTGGACTCCCTGCCCTACAATGACCGCATCACTTACGAGCGCTACGCGGATTCATTGGTACGTATGCGCAGCGTGATCAACACGACCCGTGACGAAGGGTATGACGATGGACTTGCAGATGGGCGTATCGTGGGGCGTGCGGAAGGACTCGAAGAGGGACGCGAGGAAGGCCGCGCGAAAGGACGGGAAGAACGTTCCATGGAAATTGCAAAGCAACTGAAGGCCATGGGAATGTCTGATGAACAAATCGCGCAAGCCACAGGATTGACTATATCAGAAATCTCGTCAATATGAAAAGTTTAAACCTTTAAGGCGTGTTCTAAAAATTCCACGCATCGTTAAATTCCTGTTTCTTACGGTTGCTCTTTGTGGCTTTTTGTTTTTATCCGGCATCTTTTCCTTTCTCTTTCAGTCGTATAGCCCGCTATACTCCTTCAAGGAGAAAGAAAAATCTACTCGGCTAAAATTCAAAAATCCATCAAAGAGAATTTTTAGAACCCGCCTTAAGACAAGCCATATCACTTGAACGCCTGCCACTCCGGCGCGTCGGGAAGCGGAGCCTCAACGCAGACGGTCTGCTTCGACACAGGATGCACAAACTCCACACGGCGCGAGAGGAGCGATATGCTGCCGTCGGGGTTGCTGCGCTTCGCGCCGTATTTCAGGTCGCCCTTAATGGGAC
>CAVHWJ010000402.1:0-2146 GCA_963639565.1 uncultured Prevotella sp.
AAAAGAAAGTGATCATCACCGGCGTGACGAGAGAAAGCGCCGACGAAGCGTTTGCAGCCTACGCAAAGGCAGACGCGCAGAGTGCGAAAATCACCGCGGACATCGAACTGCAGTGCGCCAAGATCCGCGAGAAGTACGCCAATAAGTTGGCGGAGCTGGACGATGAAAAGGAGAAAGCCTTCGGCACGCTCCAGGCATACGCCACCGAGAACCAGGCAGAGCTGTTCACCAAGAAGAAGAGCCTTGAAATGGCGCACGGCGTTATCGGCTTCCGCACCGGCACGCCGAAGCTCAAAACGCTCAAAGGCTTCACATGGGCGAGTGCCTTGCAATTAGTAAAAGAGTTCCTGCCCGGCTACCTGCGCCAGACCGAGGAGATAGCCAAGGACAAGATGCTCGCCGACCGCGATGTGGAGGACATGATCCCGCAGATGAACAAGTGCGGTATCCAGGTGGTGCAGGACGAGACCTTCTACGTGGAACCCAAGAAAGAGGATGCCGTATGATACAGGAAGTGGAGAAGAAACCAAAAGTGGCCCTGTGCCGGAAATGCTACGGCACGGGGCATCTCCACGACCCGGACACGGGCGAGGAGCACACATGCGGGCAATGTGAGGGAACGGGCAGAGTGACCGTCAGCGCAAAGATGACCTACGACATCCGACCCTACAAACCGAGAGGAAAAGACAGATAACAAGAACAGTATATGGCAAAGAGGCGAGGAGCAAGTTACCAGAAACGGGTCACCGACATAAATAGGATATACGACAAGCATGCCAAGAGCGGAATCAGCAACCGCGAGATATGGCGACGGTTCGTGTATCCTGTTTATGCTATATCCGAACGGACTTTTTACAACCTCCTCAATGCCTCCTGCGACCCGAAGAACGAAGTGCCCCAGGAGGCACAGACATTTCTTCAGCTTAACTTTGACTTTGACGATGAATAAGGATGTACAGAAAATAATCCGCAATATCCTGAATGACATTCGGGTGGAGATGGGCGACGAGTTTGACAGGAACTTCGAGCGTCAGGCATTCTTCAGCGAGGCGTGGCAACGCAGGAAAAGCCCGACACGCCCGGGCGGAAGCATACTGATAGACACCGGCACCCTCCGGCAGAGCATTCAGAGCCGGACTACCGAGAACAGCATCACCTTCTTCACCACGCTGCCGTATGCCGCCATACACAACGACGGAGGCGAGATAAAGGTTACGAAGAAGATGAAACGCTTCTTCTGGCACAAGTACTACGCCACCACCGGTGCTTTCGGACGGAAGAAGAACGGCGAGAAGCGCAACGACAAGCGCACCGTAAGACTGAGCACCGAAGCCGAGTTTTGGAAGTGCATGGCACTGATGAAGGAAGGCAAGAGCATCAAGATACCGCGCAGAAGGTTTCTTGGCGTGTCGCCCGAAGTGGAGCAGGCCGTCCGCAACATCGTGGAAGAGAACATCACCGAATACTTCAATGTGGAATATGAAATCAAACGAAAATGAGAAAAGAACTTTATAACCTCCTTTGCAGAGAGCTCGGGGCGATAGACGGAATAAAGCACATCGACCTGTGGAACCGCAACGTGGAGTTCATCGAACAGGAAGAAGGATGGGAGCGTCCCGCCGTGTTTGTGGAGTTCGGCCCGATACAATGGAAGCCGATAGTGAACGGTGTGGAATACCGTGCCGAACCGCAGATAACCCTCCATATCATCACCGACTGGGCGGGTGCAGCCAGTGAGGGCAGTCCGTTCAAGGAAGAGGCACTGGAGGTGTTCGACCTGCCCGACAAGATACACAGGAGGCTTGCCAACCTGGAGGGCGAGACATTCGGAGAACTTGACCTTGCGCAGAGCATCACCAACCATGACCACGAGGACATCGTGGAGACCATAGAGGTGTATCAGTATGTCGCCATAAAACGGCTCTGATTCGCCTCGTGCCATAAGAAAAGAGCGTTCCCGGCTGATTGCTTGGAACGCTCTTTTCATGTCTTCAGGACAATATTATAACGCCGTTCAGACGGCATCGGTAAATAGCATCATGTCGGTGTAGTGTGAGCTGTAGTTTACCGTGGCGTTAAACTCCACTTTGTGGCAGTGTTGGAACGGGTTGCCCACGGCAGGGTGCTTGCCCATCCACTCGCAAAG
>CAVHWJ010000403.1:0-2138 GCA_963639565.1 uncultured Prevotella sp.
GCGAGACCGTTACCGTGAAGATGGACGAGCTGCCCGATGCCAGCGGCATCGACGGTGTTCAGACCTCAGCCGGCAAGGTGACATACAGCAACGGCATGCTTACCACCGCCAAAGCAGCCAAAATCAGCGTGATGGACGCTTCCGGCAAGAAGGTGGGCGAGGCGGACAACGCCACAAGCCTCTCTCTCGATGTCATGCCAAGCGGCATCTATGTTGTCAGCGTGCAGTGCGACGGCAAACTCTCAATCGTGAAAGTGCGCAAGTAATCCGCAAATAATCCGTCCGCCGCAAATGCGGTGTGGTAACAGATAATACGTCAATCCGGCAAGTTGGAACGAAAGTCCCGCCTTGCCGGATTGTCGTTTTCTTCCGTTTTTCTACGCAGTGCATATCCCCACAAATCACGTGATAACTTGCCAAAACCGATAAAAAATCAAAGTTTTGGCAACTTATCCGAACCGATACTTTGCCAAAACCGTGATTTTTTCGTAATTTTGGCAAGTTATTTAAAGCGAAGCTATATGGATAAGTTGATAGGAAGGCACAAGGAACAGGCTAAGATACAGGCTTGTATGGAGTCCGGACGGTCGGAGTTCGTCGTGGTTTACGGTCGCCGTCGCATCGGCAAGACCTTCTTGGTAAGGCGTTTCTTCAAAGATACCTACGATTTCTCTTTCGTGGGCAAACACGACATGGCAAAAGACGAACAGATAAAGGAATTCGCCAAGGCAATACAAAGCTATTCCAAGTCGGCTTTCCCCCCTGAACCCAAGAGCTGGAGTGAGGCGTTCGGTTGTCTGCAAAAGATACTGGAGACTTCACCCAAGAAAGGCAAAAAAGTGGTTTTCCTTGACGAAATGCCGTGGATGGACACGCAGAAGTCAGATTTTGTTTCGGCGTTGGAGAATTTCTGGAACGGTTGGGCGGCTCTGCGCGACGACATCCTTTTCATCGCCTGTGGGTCTGCCACCTCGTGGATGGCGGACAAGATACTCCACAATCAGGGCGGACTCTTCAACCGTGTGACGCAGAAGATATACCTCCGTCCTTTCCACCTCCGTGAGGTGGAGCAGTATCTCGACGAGCACCATTTCAACTGGGACAGGTATCAGATTGCGCAATGCTATATGATATTGGGCGGCATACCATACTATCTCACGCTTCTCAATTCCCACCTCTCGCTGCTTTCCAACATCGACGAACTGTTCTTCGCCGACACCCACGCCATGCTGCGGACGGAATATAACGAACTCTACTCCACGCTTTTCAAACGCCCCGACAATTACCTCGCCGTCATCAAGACGCTTGCCGGAAAGAAAGAGGGTTTTACGAGGAAGGAGATTGCGGAGAAGACATCGCTTGGCGGCGCGGCACTGACAAAGATTCTGTCAGACCTTGAACTGTGCGACTTCATCCTGCCATACGCACGCTACGGCAATACAAAGAACAACACGATATACCGCATCAAGGATTTCTACACCTTGTTCTATTATAAATACGTGAACGGTGCCGACAGCAAGGACGCGCAGCGGTGGACGCACCTGTCGGGCAGTCAACAAGTGGTGAGCTGGCAGGGCTTCAGTTTCGAGTTGCTTTGTCTGATACACTTGGACGAGATAAAGCGTGCCTTGGGCATAGACCGCATCCTCAACGACGCCAGTGCGTGGCGCAGCAAGACGACGGAACGCAACACGCAGATAGACCTTGTGATAGAACGTGCCGACCGCAACATCAACCTTTGCGAAATGAAATTCTCCACCGGCCTCTATGCCATAGATAAGTCATACGAACAGAAGCTGAGGGAGCGCGTCTCCATCTTTCGCGCCGAGACGAAAACACGTTGCAGCACCCGCACCACACTTGTCACGACTTACGGAATACTGAAAAACAAGCACAGCGGCATCGTGGATGATGAGGTTTTGCTCGACGACCTCTTCGTTGAGACTGACGCAACGAGATAAAAGTTGGATTTACCCTCGTATCGCTTACATGAAACCGTTAAAGCCGCGTCTTTTTCTTGGGATTTTGAAGAAAATGCGGCAAAACGCTTTCTATTTAATAATTTTTGTGTTCCTTTGCACCTTGGAACGTAACGATAGGAGCATGATGCTAAAGCGAAACGCACACCGTCGCGGTGA
>CAVHWJ010000404.1:0-2133 GCA_963639565.1 uncultured Prevotella sp.
AAGAAACACCGTAACGCACAATGGCACTTTCGAACATAGAAAAGCATTACAACAAACACCCCGAAGACCTGAGGCTGCTGCGCCGGCACGGCATAGTGGAGTTTGAAACCACCATGTATCATCTGCGACGCTTCCTGCGCCCGGGGATGCGGCTGCTCGACATCGGGGCCGGCACGGGACGGTACACCTCGGCTCTCATGGCGGAGGGCTACCGTGTGAAGGCCGTGGAACTGGTGCGCCGCAACATCGACGTGTTCCTGAAGCGCGAACCCGCGGCCGACGTGGTGCAGGGCGACGCGCGCAACATGCCGTTCCTGCCATCGGGGGCGGCGGACGTGACGCTGCTGCTCGGTCCGCTGTACCACCTCATCGGCGACGCGGAGAAGCTGAAGGCACTGGAGGAGGCGAAGCGAGTGACGAAGCCCGGAGGGCTGATTTTCGTGGCGTATCTGATGAACGAATACAGCATCCTCTCCTACTGCTTCGACGAGGACCGCATCGGCGGACTGATGCGGCGCGGCGCGGTGGACAGAGGTTTCCACATCCGTGCCGCCGAGGACGAGCTTTACGACTACGTGCGCCTCGACGACATCGACCGCCTCGACCGCGCGGCAGGGCTGGAGCGCGTCACAATCTTCTCGCCCGACGGACCCGCCGACTATATGCGCACCCGGCTGAACCGCATGAGCGACGAGGCGTTCGCCCTCTTCCTCGAATACCAGAAGAGCGTGTCGGAGCGGCCCGACCTTATGGGAGCGGGCAGCCACGTGGTGGACGTGGTGAAGCGGACGGAATAGCGCGGTACGACGGCGCAATATGCAGATAAATTTGCCGCATCGGTGATAAAATGTTACCTTTGCACCACACATCAATGATAAAAAGGAAAAATATGAACGTAAAAAGAATACTCAGAAATTCAGGGATAACACTGTCGATGCTCGCCGCTTGCGCCGGCGCAAACGCCTCGGAGAGGGACACGCTGACAGTGTTCGACGCGGCGCGCTTCTACGACGGCTACCTCGTGGAGAACCTGCCCGAAGACCCCACGCTCGACGGCATATTGAGGCACACCACCTCCAACTACGCCGTGAAGCTCTCCGACGAACAGCTCGACCAGATCGGCGACAGCCTGCAGATGCACGTGTGGGTGCAGGCGTGCTGCGACAACTACGACCGCATCGGCAACGTGAACCTCGCATTCGTGCCTAAGGGCAGGGAGAGCTACAAGATTGACTTCTCCAACCCCGACCCCGACGTGGAGCGCATCGAGATAGGACGCTTCATCACGCCGTTTATGAACAAGAACAAGAAGCCCGACACGGTGCCTTACAGCTACGAGGTGCCGTACCTTGGGTATATATTCCGCGACAAGACGCTGCGCGAGAAATACGACATCTGGGTGGAGTTGGAAATCTTCGGCGTGCCTTACGCCGCACAGAAACAGGTGAGCGGCTGCGCCGACAGGAGCGACGTGTTCCTCGGCACGCTCAAGTTCTCGTCGCTGCAGGAGAACCGCGGCGTGCAGACCGACAAGGACGTGCTCGTGCCGGTGGTGATAAAGAAGCCGGAGTATATCGGGCATAATTTCAACAACTACGACGAGCAGGGCACCGACGAGATTGGCAAGGCCGTGAAGACATACGAGTTTGAGGTGCCCAAGGACGTGGCAGACGGCATCATTGTGCTCGTGACCTCCAACCACGGGGCCAACGAAAACGGCGAGGAATACAACCGCCGCTGGCACTACGTGTATTACGACGACGCGGAAGAGCCGATACTCACCTACAAGCCCGGAAGGAAGAGCTGCGAGCCGTTCCGCCAGTACAACACCATGGGCAACGGCATCTACGGCATCCTCAAGCGTTCCGACGCCACATGGCAGTCGTTCAGCAACTGGTGTCCCGGCGACGTTATCGACAACCGCATCATTGAGCTTGGCAGCGTGAAGGCCGGCAAGCACAAGATAAAGCTCTCCGTCCCCGACGCCGTGTTCAACGGCAAGCAGGGCGACTTCCCCGTTTCGATATTCTTCCAGGGCCTCACCGAGGGCGAGTTCGCCGGCGTCGAGACCGTGGAGACCGAGAAAGCGAAGACTCTCGTGGGCTTCACCGTGTCCGGCGGCGTGCTCACGGC
>CAVHWJ010000405.1:0-2121 GCA_963639565.1 uncultured Prevotella sp.
TTGAGGAATTTCTTGGTCTGCACGTTGTAGAGGAAGAAAATCTTGCTCATGTCGTCGGTGGGGTATGACCCAGCCGTAACCGCGGCGGTCTGCAATTCTGAGAGCGTCTTTCCCTTGAGGGTCTCTATGCCAATTACCGTGGTTGTCGTGTTGCCGCCGCTGGTGTCTTCGGCCCATGCCGTTGTGGGCAGGGTTGATGCGGCGAGTGCCATTGCGGCGCAGGCGGCCGCGCAGCCTAATCCTTTCCGGATAGAATGCAGTAAGTCTTTGTTGGTCTTTTGCATAGCTTTAATATTATTATAAGATGTTCTTGTTATTTGTTATGGTTCTCTCTTCTTTACATGCTTTTCGTCACATATCCGTTTCAGTTTATGTCGTTGTCACATATCCTCGTCAGCGTATGTGAGAGAAGTGATGTTTTTGTGTCATACAGTGTCCAATCCCAATAGTCCAACCGATAGTCCTTATGTTTCTCAAGTATCGCTAAGTGGTCTTGTCAGTTCGTGTCTCGCTTCCAGTGCGTTATGCCTTTCAGCTTTTCAGTCCGTTGAGCCTTCGGCTTTCTGCTTTCAGCTCGTTTAGCTTTTCAGCTTTATGTTCGTTCAGCCTTAGACTTTCTGTCCGTTCAGCCTTTCGTTTTTTCAGTTCGTTCAGCTTTCGGCGACAAATATAAATCTTTTTCCCCGAAATAAAAAAGTTTAATTTTACCCCCCCCGATTTTTAAGGTTGTTTAACGGAAATTTAAGGTTGTTGGGAGAGGGTAATGGGGTGGGGACTGCTCGGACGGCTCAGACTTCTCAGGCTGCTCGGAGAGGTCTGAGGAGTCTGAGTTGTCTGAGTAGTCCGAGCCGTCTGTCTGGTGAAAATCTGCGCTCCGCTCACACAAGATACTCAATCCACTCTTCGGGTGTCACAACGAATTTCTCCTTTACGTCGTAGGCGGTCTCGAAGGAAGCCGGGAACTTGGTGTTCTTGCGCCGTGGGTTCCACTTCATCTCGAAAAGCGAGAAGCGGCCGTCGCACTCCTCTATGTAGTCGATTTCCTGCTGTGTGGTGGTGCGCCAGAAATAACTGTTGGCGTAACGCCCGGCGTATTGGTTGGATTTGATGCGCTCGCTGATGATGAAGTTCTCCCACAGCGCGCCGGTGTCCTGGCGGAGCGAGAGGGGGGCGAAGTTGTTGAGAATGGCGTTTCTCACGCCGTTGTCGTAGAAATAAATCTTCTTGTTGCGTTTCAGTTCGGTGCGCAGGTTGCGGCTGAAGGCGTTGAGCTTGAAGATGATGTAGCATTTCTCCAGCAAGTCGATGTATTTCTCCACAGTCTTGTTGTCCGTACCCACGGTTTGCGCAATCTCGTTGTAAGACACCTCGCTGCACACCTGGAGGGCGAGGGCGGTGAGTATCTTGCCGAGCAGGGCGGGGCGGCGCACGCTCTCGAGCGAGAGCAAGTCCTTGTAGAGGTAGCTCCCGGCGAGGTTGGCGAGCAGTTCCTTGGCGTTGTCGGCGTGGGTCACTATGTCGGGGTAAGACCCGAACACGAGCCGCTGCTCCAGCGTGCGCGTCACTTCCAGGAGACCCTCGCTGTGGAGAATTTCCGCCGTGGATATTGGGAAGAGGTGATACTCAAACTTGCGCCCCGTGAGCGGTTCGTTGATCTTGTCCTGCAACTCGAACGACGAAGAACCCGTGACGAGCAGCTGCACGCCGGGGAAATTGTCGGTTATGAGTTTCAGCGTCATGCCGATGTTCTCCACCCTCTGCGCCTCGTCTATCACCACAATCCTGCTGCCCCCGATTAGCAGGCGCAGCTTGGCGGTGTTGGCGTTGGCGAGCAAGTCCCTCGTTTCTGGTTCGTCGCAGTTCAGCGTCAGTGTGGGCAAACTCTGCTTTTCGGTTATCATCCTGAGGAGGGTGCTCTTGCCCACCTGTCGCGCGCCGATAACTATTATCGCCTTGCCGCCGAACATCCTCGACTCTATTTTCTCCTGCAAATCCCGTCTTATCATAACAGTAAGTTTTATCCGCGGCAAAGTTACCCCAAAAACCGCCTAATCCCAAAAATCCATATAACTTTTGGGATTGTAATCCTAAAATTATATATGATTTTTGGGATTAGGGGAT
>CAVHWJ010000406.1:0-2113 GCA_963639565.1 uncultured Prevotella sp.
TCAGTCCGACAGGTTTGCTTTTGTCGAGGGAAACCATTATGTCGATGTCGCTGTCTGGTCTTTCTTCCCCTCTGGAAAAAGAACCGAACAACCATGCTTTCAGTACGGGCTGTGTAATGAAGTAATGGCGCAGTGTTTTTATGATAGCTGTATTTTCCATATTCCTGTATGTTTCTGTTTTTCTGCCGCAGGGCTTATTCCACCTTCCAGTCGGTGATGTTCCCCACGGTGGAGTCGAAGTTGATGCCGACCTTGGTGACTGGTTTGCCGCAGAGTGCGAAGCGGCTGGCGTAGTCTTTCAGGTCAATCTGGCGGATGGCGGTCTGAGCGTCTTTGTTGAGTTTCAGTTCTATTATATACAGGTCGGTGCGTGTGAGCAGCACGATGTCCACCCTCCCTTTTGGCGTATGCACCTCCACGTCCACCAGATAGTTGGTGAGGAGCGAGAAGATTACGAAGAGCATCTGCTGGTAGTGACCCTCGTAGTTCGTCACGTTGCAGTATGGTACAGTGCCGAGGAAATCCTGCAAGAGGCGGATTGCGCCGTCCATGTCGTTCTTGCGGATGAGGGAACCCATGCGGGCGATGGTTACGCCGCCCCTTTGGGCGAGCATGCCGTCGAGATAGTACGGCAGGAGGTTGTCGTAAAGTCCCACTTTTATTTCCTTGTTGGGGATGTCGAGAGTAAAGAGCGTCGTGTCCTCGTCGTATTCCTTTATGGTGACATATCCGCTCTGGTAGAGCAGGGGAGTGATAGTCCTCATGTTCTCCGTCGGAGCGTCGAACGCCGATGCCTGAGCTTCCATTGGCGCGATGTTTGTGGGGAGGACGCCAAATTTCCTCAGCATATTGATAAGGTATGTCGGCGTGCCGGAAGTGAACCAGTACGACCCGAACTCCCTTTCGGCGAAGCAGTTTAGCAGACTGAACGGGTTGAACACGTCGGGGGACTTCGCCGCGAAATGGTAGCCGTCGTAGTGCTCTTTCAGCTTTTCGATAGCCTCTTCCCTCGTGATTTCCTTTTCCTTTGCCAGCCTGTCGATGTCTTCCTGCATATCGTTGAGCAGTTCCTCCTTGGTGATGCCGCAGATGCCGGCATAGTCATTGCGCATGGATATGTTGGTGATGTTGTTCAGCTCGCTGAAGATACTCAGCTGCGAGAACTTGGTGATGCCGGTCAGGAAGACGAAGCGGAGCATCGGTTCGCAGTCTTTCAAGGGCGAGTAGAAATTGCGCATCACGTAGCGGAGCGCGTCAAGTTTCTCGTCCTCGTGCGCCACGTCGAGCAGGGGGGCGTCATATTCGTCAATGAGAATCACCACCTGTTTGCCGGTCTGCTTGTAGACCGTCGAAATCAGATTAAGAAGACGCACATTAGGGTCTTGCGAATCGCCAACAACTCCAAAGTTTTTCTCGTTATTCTCCAAAATAAAGAGCAAGTATCTCTCCAGCGCGTCTTTCTCCATGTGCTTGCCGCTGGCCAGACTGAAATGCAGCACCGGGTATGAGTTCCACTCCTTTTCCAATTTCTCGATGGCCAGTCCCTCAAACAGTTCCTTCTTTCCCTCGAAATAACTCTGGAAAGTGGAGACGAGCAGTGACTTGCCGAAGCGTCGCGGACGGCTAAGGAAAAAATACGTGCCGTCGGTGTGCGTCATGCGGTAGACGTATTCCGTCTTGTCCACATAGAATTTGTCCTCTTTGCGGATGCGTTCAAACGTCTGTATTCCTATCGGGTATAGTTTTCTTGCCATAGTCGCTGCCTTTTAGTTGTGAGGAAATGTTGTTGTCTGTTCAGAATGCAAAGATAGCGCAAATCGGACACAATACAAACATACCAGCTTGTTTTTATTGCTAAGTTGCCCCGTCTTATCCCTTGGCTCTTTCATTAAAACGCTTTGCCGACGGCAAACCACCTCTCCGCCTGTCTCCTATCGACCGTTGGGGGACCTCCCATCGGACGACAACAGACCTCCCATCGGGCGATGGGAGCTTGACAAACCGTCCCTTTAAGCGAAAGAGCCGTGCCAGATTGGAAGGAAAAGCCTGGGGAACGCTCGGTTTAAGGATAAAAGTTAGTACATTTGCAGGGCAATTCAATATCAAACGTAGA
>CAVHWJ010000407.1:0-2109 GCA_963639565.1 uncultured Prevotella sp.
GTTGTTTAAGTTGGGGGCTGCAAGGTTGTGAAACCGTGCAGTCCCTTTTTATATCTCCAAGTTGTCCATTTCCTCTGAGCCGTCCGATAACTCCGAGCCGTCCGAGTTGTGCCCTCAAACCCTTTCCTATCGCAGAAAAATGCGGAAATCCGCAAAAATCTTTCACAGAAATCCCCTAAACCGCCAATTCCATGTCAGAAAACTGCGGAAATCCGCAAAAATCTTTCGCAGAAAACCGCAGCCCGACATTTGGTGCAAAACGATATTTTCAGTAGCTTTGCAACCGGGTTAATCTTGTTTTCGTGTAAAATACGGCAAACAATAATCTTGTTTTCGTGTAAAATCCGCAAAACGATAACCTTGTTTTCGTGTAAAAAGCGGCAAACGATAATCTCGTTTTCGTGAAACCATAAAGGGGAAACCTTTAAAAAGTAGGTGATATGAAGAGAAAGATATATGATAAGCTGGTGGACTGGAAGCGGCGGAGAAAAGGCGAAACCGCACTTATGATAGAGGGTGCCAGGCGTGTGGGCAAGAGCTACATCGTGGAAGAGTTCGCCAAAAAGGAATACCGCAGTTATATACTCATTGATTTCAACCGGGCAGGGGAAGACATCAAGCGTCTGTTTGATGTCTATCTCGACGACCTCGACACGCTGTTCATGCACCTCAGCGTGTATAGCGGCAAGAGGCTCTACCCCAGGGAGTCACTCATCATCTTTGACGAGGTGCAGTTCTGTCCGCGCGCTCGCACCGCCATAAAATACCTTGTGGCTGACGGAAGATACGACTACATAGAAACGGGCTCGCTGATTTCCATACGGAGAAACACCGAGGGGATTCTCATCCCGTCGGAAGAAGAAACGATATATATGCACCCCATGGACTTCGAGGAGTTCCTGTGGGCGAACGGCAACGAGACGCTAATGGATTTCATCAAGGCACAATTCGAGAAAAAACAGCCTTTAGGACAGGCGTTGCACAGAAAGGCAATGGACTATTTCCGGCTTTACCTCATTGTAGGGGGTATGCCGCAAGCCGTGGAGAAATACACCGCCACAAAAGACTTCGGGGAAGTGGACAGGGTGAAGCGGCAGATTCTCACCCTTTACAGAAACAGCATCTACGACTATGCCGGGAACTATGCGGAGAAAGTAATAAGCATCTTTGACGAAGTTCCCTCGCAGCTGCAAAAGCACGAAAAGAAATTCAAGCTCGCCGACTTGGGCAAGGACGCGAGGATGCGCGACTACGACAGTGCCTTCCTTTGGCTGAAAGACGCGATGATTCTCAACATGTGCTACAACACGACGGAGCCGAGCATCGGTCTCAACCTGAAGCGTGAGGACACGACCGTGAAATGCTACATGGCTGACACGGGACTGCTCATCTGCCACGCCTTCGACGAAAGGGGCATCGTGTCGGAAGAGCTGTACCAAAAGATTTTGAAGGACAAGCTGGAGATGAACTCTGGCATGCTTATCGAAAACATCGTGGCGCAAATGCTGAAGGCTGCCGGACATAACCTCTATTTCTATTCCTGCACGGACAGGAACGACAAGGATTCGAGAATGGAACTGGACTTTCTGATTGCCAAGAGCAAAATAACCGCCCGGCACAACATCTCCCCGATAGAGGTGAAGTCCACGGCAAGATACACCACCACGTCCCTGAACAAGTGCATTAAGAAATACGGCAACTACCTCGCCACGCCATACGTGGTGCATACCGCCGACCTGAAAACAGAAAACGGAATTGAATATCTGCCGCTGTATATGGTGCCGTTGCTGTAACCACTGTTGCGCGAAAACCTCCGACAATCACTCCACGAGGAACTGCACAATCAATGACAGGTTCCAGACTATGAGGTAGGCGGTGATGAGGACTGTCAGGGTGCGGAGGGCGGTAAGCGTCCTGCCCGACAGGCGGCGGAACATGAACGCCATGGCGATGGGCACGACGAAGAGCCAGTGGGCGGCCATGATATAGACCTCGTTGAGACCGAAGCCGAGGACGACGTGGATGAACATATCGAAGCCGAAGCCGCACAACGCCATCCACAGGAAACGGCTCTTGCGGCCCGCCCAGATGCCGAGGGCGAAGAGAATG
>CAVHWJ010000408.1:0-2109 GCA_963639565.1 uncultured Prevotella sp.
CGGTTGTGCATGTTGCGGTTGAGGAACTGCATTATCTCGCCCGGATAGAAACCGTCTTTCTTTCCCAGGTTGATAAATAGCTTCTTGTAGCCGGCCTCCGCCTTGTGCGGTTCGCGCTTGCCGCGCTCGCCCCGTTCGCCGCGCTTCTTGCCTCCGCGTTCGCCTCGCTCCCTCTTGACCGAGGGCGGCAGTATTTCCGGCGCGTCGGCGTAGTAGGCGAGGAACTTGCCGAACTCCATGCTCACAATCTTCTTGATGATGTCCTCCTTGTCGATATACTCAAAGTAGCGGTTGATGTCGGCCATGAAGGGTTCGATGTCCTCCTCGTTCACGTCGGTCTTCACAATCTGGTCCATCACCTTGTAGAGCTGCTTCTTGCAAATCTCGTTGGGCGAGGGGATAGTCCCCTCCACAAAGTCCTTCTGTATCACCTTCTCTATGGCGCGCATCTTGCCTCGCTCGCGCGAGTGGATAATGGAGATGGACGTTCCGTTCTTCCCGGCGCGCCCCGTTCTTCCGCTGCGGTGGGTGTAGCTCTCTATGTCGTCGGGCAGACCGTAGTTGATGACGTGCGTCAGGTCGTCCACGTCGAGACCGCGCGCCGCCACGTCGGTGGCCACGAGAAACTGCGTCAGGTGCTGGCGGAACTTCTGCATCGTGAGGTCGCGCTGCTGCTGCGACAGGTCGCCGTGGAGTGCCTCGGCGTTGTAGCCGTCGTGGATCAGCTTGTCGGCAATCTCCTGCGTCTCCCTCTTGGTGCGGCAGAAGATTATGGCGAATATCTTGGGGTAGAAGTCCACGATGCGCTTCAGGGCGAGGTATTTGTCGCGCGCGTTCACCATATAATATATATGGTTCACGTGTTCCGCGCCCTCGTTGCGGCTTCCCACCACGATTTCCTTCGCGTCGTGGAGGTAGTTCTTGGCTATCTTCTCAATCTCCTTGCTCATGGTGGCTGAGAAGAGCAGCGTGTTGCGGTCGGTGGTGTTCATGCCGTCGAAAATCTCGTTGATGCTCTCCGAGAAGCCCATGTTGAGCATTTCGTCGGCCTCGTCGAGCACCACGTTCTTCACGTTGTCGAGCTTCGCCGCCCCGCGGTGCATCAGGTCGATGAGCCGGCCCGGCGTCGCCACAATCACCTGCGCACCGTGGCGCAGCGAGTGGATCTGGTTCTGTATCGACGTGCCGCCGTATACCGGCACGATGTTGAGGCCGCCGATGAACTTGCCGAAGTCGTTCAGGTCGTCGGCAATCTGCAGGCACAGTTCCCTCGTGGGCGAGAGGATGAGAGCCTGAGTGGTGCGGTCTTCGGGGTCGAGCTTCTGGAGCACGGGGATGCCGTAGGCGGCAGTCTTGCCCGTGCCCGTCTGGGCGAGGGCTACCACGTCGTTGTTGTTTCCGAGCAAGTAGGGGATGACTTCTTCCTGTACGGGCATCGGCGACTCGAAACCCAGTTCTGTGATGGCGCGGCGAATCTCTTCGCTGACACCAAGTTCTTCAAATGTCTTCAAATTCTGTATGTGATGTTTTTTTTGTTGTTTTGTTCACCGCTGAGGGGAACATTCCTGAAATTCGCCGCTAAGTTACTAACATTTTGTGGATTGCAAGCTATAATCGCCTTGTAAACATATTCTAAAAGTTGAAAAAAGCTAATTTCTTGTCCCCGATAGCCCTTTTTTGTGGGGAAATCGCTATTTTTGCAGTTATGATTAAAGTGAGGATAATAAACAAGGGGCGCCACCCGCTCCCCGAATACGCCACGCCGCAGAGTGCCGGCATGGACCTGCGCGCCAACATCGATGCGCCCGTTACGCTCCGCCCCATGCAGCGCGCCCTGATACCCACCGCCCTCTACATGGCGTTGCCCGCCGGCTACGAGGCACAGGTGAGGCCCCGCAGCGGACTGGCGCTGAAGCACGGCATAACGGTGCTCAACACCCCGGGGACAATCGACGCCGACTACCGCGGCGAGGTGAAGGTGCTGCTCGTGAACCTGTCGGACACCGACTTCGTGGTGAACGACGGCGAGCGCATCGCCCAGATGATAATCGCCCGGCACGAGACGGCGGATTTCGTGGAGGTGGAAGAACTCGACGAGACGGAGCGCGG
>CAVHWJ010000409.1:0-2068 GCA_963639565.1 uncultured Prevotella sp.
CCAACGACTTCACCATGCCGAAGTTCACCATAGACCATCTGAACTGGCATTTCATGGGTATCGCCACAATCTTGTCCTCTATCTCGTTGTAATAACCATCCAAGGCGAAATGAAGGCTCTTACCCCTGAAATCCACGCCGGCATCCCACTGCGAGGTGTACTCCGGCTTCAGCTTTGTGTTGCCCACAAGGGTATAGTAAAGGTCATTGAGCGTTGGGGCGCGGAAGATGCGCTTGTGGAACGCGCGGAAAACCCACGGTCCGCTCTTGTACGACGCAAGGAACATGGGGGTGAGTTTCTTTAGCGGACTGGCCTGGTTCTTGGTATGGTCTTGTATGTATGTGTACAGCAGAGCGACATTGAATTCAAAACCCTTATAGGACGCAATGGCGGAAAGCAAACTCTTGCAGTCTATGCGGTAGACATAGTTGAACTTGTACACGTCGCACGAAAGGTCTGTCCACCGCAAATCCGTGCTCGCCGTCAGCGACAGGTATTTTGTGTTATACGAACCCGAAACGGACCCGTAAATATCCTGCTGCGTATAGTGATTGTTACAGTACATCGTTGAGGCGTTTGTGGACGGGTCTTGCAGATAATGCAGATAGTCAAAGGAATATTTCAGGTTTGCCCTCAACCCGAACCGCTCCCAAAGTTTCTTGTACGACGACTGCACAAAGAAATTCTGGTCCCATTGCCTGTCGGTTGAGTCCCACTGGTCAGTCAAACGGCGTATCACCGGCCCGGGCAAGCCTCTCTTTGAGTTATAATAATAAATGTGTGTTGAAAACCCTTTGTAAAAACCGGCTGCTTCCACACGGTAAAACGTAATGTCTGAATTGTGCCGCTTCCCTATCGTGTCCTCAGAAGCCGACTTGAACTTGAACTCATAGTCGCCGTCAGTATGCTGATACTCGGCATCGACAAACAAAAGGTTTTTCAACGAGAAATATCCCTTCACCTTATTCAAGCCAAATGAACCGTTGCCATATTCCAGACTGTATGTCGTCTTGTCGGGTTTCTTTGTCTGCATATAAACAGTCGCGGCGGAAGCGTATTCCGAAGCCGATTGCAACCTCTCGTTTTTATTGGCGTTGTAAAGGGAAACGGACTCCATGTTAGAAAGCGAATATTTGCCCAAGTCAACCTGTCCGTTCTGTGCGTTCGTGATTCGTATTCCGTCAAGATAAATACCCACATGCTGCGAACCGAGCGACCGCACATTGACAGTCTTCAAACCACCCAACCCTCCATAGTCCTTAATCTGCACGCCCGAAAAATATTTCAGCGCGTCAGCGACCGACGATGTAGAGAGGTTCTGAAGGTTAGCTCCCGAAAGCGTTTGGCTCGGAGTGAGATAATGCGGCCGCTCACCCACACAAACCACGTTTGTCAAGGCAAGCACCGTATCGTTGTAATTAGAAAGTCCTTGCGCAAGACAAGATACAGCACTACACAGGCAAACAAAGAACAAATAAAGTCTTGACATACTAAAAAAACAACGCTTTCCCATACAGGTCATTTCATCATTTAAATAACTGGCTACTGATCATCAAAAGTAACATCTTGATACATCATCTAAAGTAATAAGGCATGAAAGCATCCTCAATGTGTTCCACCTTGCAATTCTCGTCGTTTGTGCCTGTAACTGCGATAATGTCAAACCTTACAGGCAAGTCAATACGGTTGGTCTTAACAAACCTGTTTGTAGCAAGAGTAATATTCTTTATCTTCGTACTATTCACGGCCTGCTCCGGCGAAAGTAAACCACCACTGCGCCTTGTCTTCACCTCAACGACAACAAGCGTATCGTCATGCACGGCGATAATGTCAAGGTCTTTGTGTCCGTCCTTCCAGTCACGCCCGATTATGCTATAACCCTTCGCTTGGAGAAACTTTGCCGCGATGTCTTCGCCCCAATGTCCCAATTCATTGTGCAGAGCCATAAATTCACAGTTTAATATAAACAAAAAGGTCTCCAAGGCAGAAACCCTGAAGACCAAAAATTAAATGAAAAAAGGCGGTTACCTACTCTCCCGCATTGCATTGCAGTACCATCGGCGCAAGC
>CAVHWJ010000410.1:0-2067 GCA_963639565.1 uncultured Prevotella sp.
TGCTGAAGCAGGGCGTTTACGTGGTGAACGGCCAGAAGGTTGTTGTGAAATAAAAAGGTTTGTATCACTTTTTTGACAAGAAAAAAAAAACGATGAACATATCTGGTTTCAGAAACAGAATGGCATTGGCGACGGTGTGCATGGCGGTTTTCCTGCCCGGCACACTGAGCGCCAAGCTCCGCAGTCAGCAGCAGATGCTCCAGGCTGCCACGCAAGCCCTTTTCAGCGGCGGCAACTCCGCCGCGATGATGAAGGCGAAGGGCAGTGCGGTGAGGAAAATCGCCGCCGCCGACAGTTACACGGTTTACGGCACATCGGCCGGAGGCTTCGCCGTGATAGCCAACGACGACCTCGTTCCTGCCGTGCTCGGATATTCCGACGGTAGTTTCGACAACAGTCAGTCCAACGCCAATTTCAAGTGGTGGCTCGACGCGGTGGACGAGGCGGTGAAGGCCAAGGTGTCGGAAGGCAAGGCGGTGCAGCGCACGGTCACTCCCGACACCGGCAAGTACGCGGCATCGGTAGCTCCGCTCCTCACCACCACGTGGGGGCAGGACGAACCGTATAACAACCTCTGTCCGATTGCCACCGACGGCACCGGACGCTGCCTCACGGGGTGCGCCGCCACTTCAACGGCGCAGGTGCTCTATTACCACAAAGGCCCGCGCAGCGGCATGGGTTCGCACACCATTTATTACCCCTACGGACAGACGACGGGCGTTGCCCTGAGCGTGGATTTCGGGAATGAGGTGTACGACTGGAACAACATGATTGACTCCTATTCAGGCAGCTACTCCACCGCCGAGGGCAATGCCGTGGCGGTGCTGATGAGAGACCTCGCCGTGGCGGCCGACATGGAGTACGGTTCCGACGCGCAGGGCGGCAGCGGCGCGCAGCACGCCACGCTCGCGAAGGGCTTGCAGAGGTATTTCGGACTTACCGACGTGAAATATCTCGACCGCGACGACTATTCCGAACAGGAATGGATGGACATCATCTTCGACCAGCTCTCGCGCAACCTGCCTATCGTCTACGGCGGTTTCACCAAGAGCAAGGCCGGTCACTCATTCGTGTTCGACGGCTACGACAAGGACGGTCTCGTGCATGTGAACTGGGGCTGGGACGGCTCGCACAACGGCTACTACGAAGTGGCGCTGCTCGACCCGCCCGTGGGCTACAAATACAGCGAGATGCAGGAAATGATAATCAACATCGACCCTGAGCCGGCTGTCAGCCTTATCGACGGCGAGTTTGTGGTGTCCGACCCCGGCACGCTGCGCTCCCTCGTGGCAAGCGATGATTTCTACAACTACAAGTCGATGAAGGTGGAAGGCACCGTGAACGCCGCCGACCTGCGCGCCATAAGGGAAATGGCGGGAGTTGACGAGAACGGCAACCGCACGCACGGTCAGCTTGCGGTGCTCGACCTGAGCAAGGCGAGCATCAAGGCCGGCGACGACTACTATTGCATTGACAAGAACAAAAAGCTCACCGTTGCCGCCGACAACACGTTGCCCGACAAACTGTTCTACGGATGCCGTCTGGAGGAGATCGACTTCCCCGAAACCGGCGTGAAGAGCGTCGGCACCGGCGTATGGGCTTACTGCAACAAGCTCGCCACGGTGAAGCTCACCCCGAGCGCGGACGCTGATTTCACGGTGGACGGTCCGCTGGTCTACGACAAGGCCAAGACGAAGGTGATTGCCGCCACGCCGTTCTACAGCGACGACATCACGGTGGCGCAGGGCGTTACGGCGGTTGCCGACTATGCCTTTGCCGGGTGCAGCATGGTACGCAACGTCACCCTCAGCGAGGAGGTTAGCGGCATCGGCAAGGAGGCGTTCGCCAACTGTTGGTCTATGGAGCAGTTCAAGGTGCGCTCCAAGGATGTGCCGCAGCTCACGGGACCGGACGTGTTCGCAGGGGCTAACACCGAATCCTGCAAGTTGGCCGTGCGTGCCGGCAAGAAGACGCGCTATGCGTCGCTGGCGCAGTGGAAGGACTTCTCTAACATCGTGGAGTTCGGCACTTCAGTGAAGGTGCGCAACGCCTCGCGCGAGTACGGCG
>CAVHWJ010000411.1:0-2036 GCA_963639565.1 uncultured Prevotella sp.
CCAACACATAGTTGGAATAACTGCCGGCAGTCGCTGACACCACGGTATTCTCCAACACACCCACAAGCAAATTGGCATACGTATAGTCGGTCGCCACGGCAGGAATTTCATATTCACCGGCGGCACCCTTCACGATAAATCCTGTGCCGGCCGGTACGTTCTTGACGCGCGTCAGCAGCACCTTACCCAAGGAAGGGCTGTACCCTGAAGCAATATAAGCATTCACCTTCATGTCTGTAAAGTCGAGGTCGTCGTAAAAGCAACCGGTAGCGATGCCGACTTTGGGAATGGTTATTGAGAATGGAATTCCCTTTATACTTCCGAAGCCAGACCAAGGGGCGGTATTTCTACATTTCTCTATCAGTGCAGTCTTGCAATATAGCGTTGCGCTTGAATTGCTGCTCCACATGAAAACATTTTCCTCGCACGATGGCAACGTGTTGCCCAACAGCGTCACCTCTTTTAAATTACTGCATGACTTGAACGCAAGGTTGTAAATTTTTGTCACGGAATTGCCAATGGTGACGGAAGTAAGGCTTGTGCAACCCGTGAACACATCGTAGCCAATGCTTTTCACGGAATTGGGGATTGTTATTTCCTTCAAACCGGTGCAGTCCATGAATGCTCTATCCCTGATGCTTGTCACATTGTCGGGAATGGTGATATCAGTCAGACCAGAACACCCATTGAACATACTGGCGCCAATGCTTTCCATGGAACTGCCGATGCTGACAGATTTCAGGGCGGTGCAATTCCTGAACGCCTCGTAGCCAACGCTTGTCACGGAACTGCCAATGGTTACGGAGGTAAGACCGGAACATTCATAGAACGCGCAATCGCCAATGCTTGTCACATTGTCGGGAATGGTGACATCAGTCAGACCAGAGCATTTTTGGAACGCATTATCACCGATGCTTGTCATACTTTTCGGAATATCAATGGAAACCAATCCAACACAACCATAGAATGCATAATTACCGATGCTTGTCACACTTTCCGGAATATCTATGGAAGTTAACCCTGAACAACCACTGAACACATAATTGCCAATGTTCGTCATGGAATTGGGGATTTTCAAATCTTTAATTTCCGTGTTCTCGTCGCTATAAAGATGATGGGCATAATACAAAGGATTGGCATCGTATCCCTCAAAATTTATACTATACCACGCATCAATATCCTCGACAATGACTTTCGTCAGATTTGAGCAATTGAACGCAGTGAGACCTATGCTTACCACTGTATTGGGGATAGTGACAGAAGTAAGGCTAGAACAACCTAAGAACGCACTTCGTTTGATGTCTGTCACGGTATGGGGGATAGTGACAGAGGCCAGGCTTGAACAATTTTGGAACATTGCCTCGCCAATATATTTCAAGGAGCTGCCAATGGTTACGGAAGCCAGACTTTTGCAATTGAGGAACACTGCCTCACCAACGCTTGTCACATTGTCTGGGATGGTGACGGAAGTCAGGGCTGTGCCTTGGAAAGCCCAACCTCCGATGTTTTTCACGGAAGTGGGGACAGTGACAGAAGTAACGCTTGAGCAACCCTGAAACGCATTACTACCAATGCTCGTCACATTCAGAGTCGTTCCATCAACCGTGACAGTTGCAGGAATTCTTACGGCTCCCGTATATTTGGGTACCCCGTACGCATAGAAAGTCACTTCCGCCTCAGTATTGTCGTTGATGCGATTGTAATAGATAGTAACTCCTTCGCTATTTTCCGCGGTAAAGTCGTAGGCGAAAGTCCTTGTGCTGACACAGCACAGGAGGAACAGAATTAGGAGCGACGTTCGGGTGAACCGCTTTCTGCAGTCAAACAAGTATCTACTTTTCATAGTTAATATTGTTGTTTTGCCGTCCGTCCTCCTTTACGGCGATTAAACATAGGTATAAGATTTACAGGCACAAAAAAAAGCGTGGAGAACCTACCTGTTGTCCATTCCACGCATCGAGGCTCTCGCATTGCCTATCAAAGTCGAACAGACAACGTCAGAAGCCCACGCCGATATGAAAAACCGTACCGCAAGA
>CAVHWJ010000412.1:0-2028 GCA_963639565.1 uncultured Prevotella sp.
TCATTGACGAATATGACGCCCCCTTGCTCGACGTGGCGCACGAGGACGAGAAACTTGACGCTCTCCGCTATGTCATGCGTAATTTCTATTCGCCCTTGAAAGATTGCGACCCCATGCTCCGCTTCGTGTTCCTCACGGGTATCACGAAGTTCTCGCAATTGAGTATTTTCAGCGAGTTGAATAATATAAAGAACGTGAGTATGGACGAGCCGTACGCCGGCATCTGCGGCATCACCAAGGAAGAACTCCTTACTCAGATGAGCGGCGACATCGACGCATTGGCGGAAACGCTGAAACTGACGCGTGAGGAGACAATACAGAAACTCACCGACCATTACGACGGTTACCATTTCTGCTGGCCGTCGCCCGACGTGTTCAACCCTTTCAGTCTGCTCAACTGCTTCGCCGACGGCAAGGTTAATTCTTATTGGTTCGGTTCAGGCACGCCCACCTATCTCATCAACATGATGCGGAAATTTGATTTTCTGCCTACCGACTTGGGCGAGACCACCGATGCCGGCAGGGACGATTTTGATGCGGCAACGGAAACGATGTCCACTATCATGCCGTTGCTCTATCAGAGCGGTTACATGACAATCAAGGGGTATGACGAGGAAATGGACCTTTACACCCTCGGGATTCCCAACAAGGAAATCCGCGTGGGGCTCTACCGCAGTCTGCTGCCCCATTACCTCAACGGGGACACCCTGAAGGGCAACACCGCCATAGCGAAGATGTCGCTGTTGGTGAAGAGGGGCGAGATTGACGCGGCTTTCGGCCTGCTGAATGATTTTCTCGCCACCGTACCCTACTGCGATAACACCAACTACGAGGGTCACTGGCAGCAGACGCTCTATATCATGTTCTCCCTGCTGACCAACTACCGCATCCTTGTGGAACAGCGCACTGCGAAGGGCAGGACTGACATCGTGCTCGAAACCGCCGGCACCATCTATGTTATGGAACTGAAATTCAACAAGACTGCGGATGAAGCCCTTGCACAAATCGAGGCAAAACATTACGCCGACACTTTCAAGATGAAGAACAAGGAAATCGTGAAGGTGGGTCTTAACTTCGGCGTCAAGGACGAAGCTAACTGTCTGGAATGGAAGGTGGCGCATTAGGACGCGCCTTCCATCTATCACTCCATATTCCTTATTTCCTCCTCGTCGAGTCCCGACAGTTCCGCAATCAGCTTGATGTCCATGCCGCGTTTCAGCATGGCTTTCACGATGTCTGCCTTGCCTTCGGCTCTGCCTTCTTCTATTCCCTCAGCTCTTCCCTCTTCTCTACCTTGCTCCATAGCGGTGTCGATAGAGTTCTTCACGTCCCTGTACGCCTTGAGGCTGTCCTCATATTCGCGGAGTTCTTGTGTCGTGAACTTAGCGATTTCTGCCTCCTTGAACAGTTTTGTGAATACTCTTTCCCTCAGTGCGGCAGGGCGCTGGTCGAGGCGCGAGAGGTTTTTCAGCACATAGAGCCATTTGTCCTGGAGTGTTTCGAGTTCGCTTTCCGTTTTGTTGAATTTGGCTATTTCTATGTATTTGAACGACAGTTTGTCGTTGAAAACCTTGTGGGTCTTTTTGTCGAGCAGTCCCACGTCATGGCAGATGTCGTCTTGGTCGAAAGCCTCCTCTTCGAGGTCGAAATTGAGCAGCGCGACGGCATACACGTGGTCAAGCTTGAAATTCCAGTTCGCGCTCTTCGGGGCTTGTTCCCTTATCGGGAATGTGGAGTAGAACAGCGAGCGGTCCTTGAAATACTTCTGGTATGCGTTCTGCATTTCCACTATGAATTTCTCGCCGCGGTCGTTCTCGCAATACACGTCGAATATTGCCTTACGCTCCGAATATACATCGCCGACGTGCTCACTGTTGAGGTATCTCACGTCGGTAATTACCTGAAACTCCTCGAACAGCGAGTTGAGGAAATTTATCAGCAAGTCCTTGTTGGGCTTTGTGCCGAATATTCTCTTGAACCCGAAATCCGTTAGCAGACTGATGTATCGTTCTTCAATATTTCTCATAA
>CAVHWJ010000413.1:0-2024 GCA_963639565.1 uncultured Prevotella sp.
CGTCGGTCACGAGCTGCACGTGCAGTCCGCTTTCCCCGTTCACCTTTTGTATCTTCTCCCTCAGTTCATTTATCAGTTCCTCCGCCAACGGCTGGTCGATGTAGCCGCGCACGCTGTGCCGCTCGAATATCGCTTCGTATAATGTCATGCTGTTTTGTCTTTAATGGCTAAACCTGTTTAGTCGCGTCTGCCGCGCCTTATATATATAATAAGGTGTAAACGCAGGGGATTTGCTCCTCCCCTAATACCCTCTGCAAACTTACAAATATTTTCCTTTCCGCCCAACCTTCCGCAGCCATTCCCTCCTTTCAAAAACTGGAAGACTGACCTTCAAAAACCCGCTCATTACATTTTTTTAACTAAAAGATGCAGTCTATACACTGCATCTTTTGCCTGTTTTATGCAGTCTACACACTTACTTTTACATCAAAACCATAAAATTAGGCTTATGCGACAAAGAGAGAAAGAACTACGCCTTGCATTGTCGGCGAGCCACCTTATCGCATAGTTCCCTGTCATTTCCAACAAGGAGAAAAGGCATTCATTTCACTCCTTGTCAAAATCAAACGGCAATTCGCCATTGAACTTATCAAAGTCTGACTGGAACGATCTGTCCTGTATCACACGCCGTATGCCCGTGTACAGCATAGTGCATCTTGTTCTGCACCTTCTTGAAAAACAGCCGTGTGGTTGGTGCATCCCTGTTGTAATCTATGGCGGTGGCGTATATGTCCGTGAGTTTCTGGTAGAACTTGCGTTCACTCAACCGTATCTCACGTATCTCCGCTAACAAGTGTTCAAAGTAGTCCTCACCGATAAACGAACCGTTCTCCATACGCTTCTTGTCTATGATATAGCCACGCAACGAGAACTGACGGATTACGTATGTACACCACTGGCGGAACTGTGTGGCACGGATTGAACTGACACGATAGCCAACGGAAATAATAGCGTCGAGGTTGTAGAACTTTGTCATATAGTTCTTCCCATCTGCGGCAGTTGCCGAGATTTTCTCGGTAACTGAGTTCTCGTCGAGTTCTCCGCTCTTGAATATGTTTTTCAAGTGCAAACCGATATTATCAGTCGAGCAGTCAAAAAGCTGCGCCATAGCCTTTTGCGTAGCCCAAACGGTCTCGTCTTTATATAGCACTTGTATGCCCTGTTCCTTACCCTCTGCCACGAAAGTCAGAAATTCCGCCGTACTGTTTCTTATTTCAAATTTCTTTGCCATATTGATTCGCCTTATATTTTGTCAATAATCACACATCCGTCAAGTTCCTCAAACGTCGTGTCAATGAACGTGTAATTTGCCATTTTGCCTGTGTCCACAGGCTGATAGCCTGAATATTGCCTACGCACAAAACGCAGTTCGAAAGCCAACCGGATGTCGTTCTCGCCCTCTTCGCCGCCCTGTTGCTTCGCTTCCTTGGCAGAGATTGTGCGCACCCGTGTAATCTCATACACGTCCCTGATGCCCTTGCCTTTTATATACGGCATGAAGAAATGGAGGTCTTGCAGGGCAATGGTTGTCGGGAACTTGCTGCCAGTGTAGTAGAGCGTTGCCGTACCGTCGAGGAATCTGTCCTTGGCTGCACGACCGCGGTTGTTGTCTCCGACCAATCCGATGAGCACACGGTTGCCCACTTCCACGAAAGCCCCCTTCTGTGGGATGACATTGACAATGGTCTCGTGGCTTTTCGCCTGTATGAGTTGCCCGATGAAATGCTCCAGCAGTTGGCGGTTGTGCTTGTCTTTCGGACGCAAGGGGAAAGCACCGATGTTCACTTCGCCGATGGTCTTGTAGAATTTTGCCACCTCCACGTCTGCCGTCTCGCCGTCACCGGGGAAGAGGATGTAGCCGCCGATTACTTCTTTCTTCAAGGCATTGCTGTCGTAGTCCTTGTAATAGATAGCGTCTCGGTAGCGGTGCATCTGGTTGATGGCATCGTCGGGCGGAGTGTCCACACCGTTCTGCCGTCCGTCTATACGGTATTTGGCATCGAAGAGATAGGTCATCTTCATGC
>CAVHWJ010000414.1:0-2024 GCA_963639565.1 uncultured Prevotella sp.
GACTTGAGGAAGAGTTGCTTCAGGTCCCTGAGGTCTGCCTCCATGGGCACGGCGTCGAGGCGGAAGAAGGCGTCGGGGTCGTGGCACAGCCCGGCGCAGCGGGTGATGTCGCTGCACGCCTTGTCGGGCTTCACGCCCAGCAGCCGGGCGAAATACCTCATCGCCTTCCTCACCATGAGGTCGAAGAGGTCCACGGCGGAGACGTCGGCGTCGTCCACCGGGGCGTACCTCACGTAGAGCCTGAAGCCCCTTCCGCTGATGGTGACGTGCTCCACGAGCACATGCGGGCACTTTCTCGCCTTCTCGACGCACCCCCGCAGCTCCTCGCCCTCCACGTGGTCGAAGTCGAGCATCAGGCAGTGGGTGGGGCGCACGATGTTGGCGACGGTCCTTCCGTAGCCGTCCATCTGGGCGGAGACGGTGAGCGCGGGACAGCTTGCCTTCATCTCGTCGGCGAACGCCTTGCTGATGGCGAGCCGCTTGCGGTAGGTCTCGGTCATGACGCGCAGCTCGGGGCTGGTGGTGATGTACTCCCTGAGGAACTTCCAGCTGCTGAGCGGGTGGCTCTCCGAGGAGTTGATCGACTTGAAGAGGGAGGGCATCGCCTCCGGGTTCGTTGTTGTCTTGTAGGTCTGTTTCATAAGCCTTTTTTTTAGGTTTTTAACTATAATTTACTGACGGCTGACTGCATTTTGAAACTTTGCAGTTAAAACACCGTATATAACATCATATATAACTACTTGGTAATTATTCTTTTATATTTCTTCGCAGGCGTTGTATATATCAAGAACTTTTTACCAAGGTTTCAGCCCAAGTGTTCAGTCTGAATACTTTGCCCCAAGTGTTCAGCCTCCCTGGGTGCTCGCCTGACGGTTGGCGAAGTTACTGAAAAGCGTTGTAACGAAATGGAAAAATTGCAGGATTCCTGCAAAAAACGAGATAATTTTTAACTAATTTAAGAAAATGTATACATTTTTAGAGAATACCCGCAGGTTCCTGGACGGAATCCTTTCGGGCAGAGTGTAGGGAAGACAGGTGAGCAACGTTTCTCGGAGGCACTGGCGGCGCTGCTGAGGTACCGCAAGGAGGAGTACCGCGAGGCTCGGCGCAACGGCGAGCTGACGGAGGAGATGCGCCGCTGGCGCGTGAACGACCGCGACGTTCTGGAGTCGGCTGGCCTCACCCGTTCCTTCACCGACCACCTGAGGCGCGGCTCTCAGATGACGCTCGATGAGTTCGTGCGCAGCATGAACCTGGTGTTCAGCTACTGCTCCTCGGAGGCGGAGTGCTTCGAGGCTTACCTTAACGCCGGCAGCCTCCTGTTCTGCGACACGGCGGAGTCGGAGGCGAGCGGCTTCCGCCCCTTCGCCAAGCCCCTCGGCAGGATGTGGCGCGAGGAGAAGACGCGCATCGGCAACGAGCACTACGACCACGGCCGCGCCTCGGGAAGGCTCAGCGGGGAGGTGGAGAGTATCAAGTGACTTGGAAAAGCAAGGATGGCTATTATGCGGGAAAATAGTGTTAAAATATAGGAGAAATCTTGTTGTTTTGCAGATTTTTATTTATATTTGCAGCGTTGTTTATATAAAGAATACGATTATGAATATAGATAAAATGATCATAGGTTTGGATTCATACTTCAAAAATACTTCTAAGGAGCATTTTCTTGAAGTATGGAATAGGGTCAAGAAGTATGAGGCTTACGGGCCTGATGTTAACGAGTTCTTGGATAAGGAAAGTGGTTGTAGGGACAAAAATTCTTGTGAACCAGTTTCTTATGCTCGTTTAGCTTCTCATTCCAAAGAAACTATGGCGATATAACAGGATGAAAGAGGTTCTTCTTTATCAAGCTGTAGCTAAAAAGGGAAGTCCTGGCGAAAGAGAGAAGTTGGGACCGATTTCTTGTGTGGACAATCCTTGGTTAGGTGAAGGATACTATTTTTGGGATGGTGTGCTTAGTAATGCGGAGTGGTGGGGGAAGACTCACTATCACAATGAGTACATGATTTTCTGTAGTTCTTATG
>CAVHWJ010000415.1:0-2014 GCA_963639565.1 uncultured Prevotella sp.
GCAAATGCAAGCGCAAAAGTGCGCAAACTCTTTTTCATGTAATTCATAATCTAAAAAATTAAAACGTTAATATAATAATGTATGTGTGATTTCACTTACGACCTCCGTTTGAAGCCACTTGGCGCGTGCCTCGGGATTTGATGGCAAAGTTACGATTTGGCGTCGAGGCTCCTACGAACAGCGTCTTCCGCTTGTTCACAAGGTATTTCCATTTGTTCATTTCTCTCCCAAATCTTCATTCTCTTTCCCAAAAATTGCGGAAAGAGGCGGATTGAAAGGATTATTCGAGAAAAACAAGTACTTTTGAACAACGATTAAAGTAACTACTATGAAAAATTGTTTGCTCGCAATAATCTTTTTCGTTTTGCCACTGTATGCCGCCAACACCGCGTTGCCCGACAGCATGGTGACGGACGACAAGGTGTATGAATATACTTTTTCAGACACGCCACTGGCGGAACGCATAATGGCGGAGCTGAGGCGACAGGGCAAACTGCCGACACACGAGATGGACATGACAGAAGGTGACCTGTATTACAACACGGGACGCTTTATCATGGCTACACGTTTCTACAAGAACGCCCTCAGCGCAAAGGCCGTGAAGGAGAATCCGCAGAAGACGATGAAGCTGCTGCACAGACTGATTTCGTGCTACGACGGACTATATGACGAGAAGAGGAAAGCCGAGACCGTGAAACTCCTGTTGCGCAAAGCAAAACAGTCGGGCGACAAGGGAATGGAGTCGATAGCCTTGTTTTATCTGGGCAAGAGTCTCCACGAACAGGGCACGAAGGAGCGCGGCTACGCCTATATGCAGCAAGCCCTAAGCATGATGGAGAGATCAAGCTATGACCGCAAGTATGACAACCTGCGCGCCGACTGCAACGACCTGCTCATCTGCTACGAACAGGACAAACGCTACGGGGATGCGCTGCGAGTGCTCGACAAGTTGAAAGGATATCTCAACGCCCGAATGCCCGGCGAAGCGGAAATGGAGGGGTTGTATGAACAGGAGAGGTGCAAATGGCTCGCCCACCGCGCCGTGGTGTGTTCCAAGATGGGACGGGAGAAAGAGGCGCAAGAGGCTTACAGGGAGTTTATGGGCATGGGAAGAGTAAACAGGCGGTATGCCTATCTGATAGTACCCTATCTCTTTGACCGGCATCGGTATGGAGATATTGTGGAGATGTGCCGGCAGAGGGAACGGGAGATGAAGGACAAGGGCGACACAATAAACCTATACATGTCGTCCACGCTGAAATTCTACGGCATGGCCTACCGCGGACTGGGTCAATACGACAAAGCGGCAAACTGTTTTGAGCGGCTTGGCGTGCTGCGCGACAGTCTGCGTGTAAGGGAAATGCGGAGTTCGTCGCAGGAGCTATCGCTCATATATGACGTGAAGGAAAAGGAGGCTGAGATAGTCCGCCAACGGTGGATACTGGCCATAGCGTTCTGCGTCGTACTGGCGGTTGTCGTAATCGGGTGCGTGCTCGCCTACAACAACCGCACAATTAGGAGGAAGAACATCTCGCTGGTGGCTGCCGTGAAAGAGGCTATGAGATATAAGGAAATGCAGGAGAAGGCTAACCACAGCCGGTTGTCTGGGAGCATCATGCCCAATGCGGACGCCAATCCCGACGAACTGCTGTTCGGACAAATAGAGGAGAAGATAATAAACCAGAAGTTTTTCATCGACAACACATTCTCCCGAAAGACCCTCATGGACGAGTTCAACATTCCCGCCAACAAGTTCGCCGGACTGTTCCGCCAGTTCACGGGCAAAACTTTCAGCGAATACATCAACGACCTGCGCATCGAATATGTGGCAGAACTTCTGCTTTCGGGCAAATACGCCAGTGTGGAAGACCTACTGAAAGAATGTACCTTCATCTCCTCTACCACTCTATACCGACTCTTCACGAAGAAATACGGCATGACTCCGCAGAAATTTCTCAGGAGCGCAAGGTTGTGCTGAAGTAACATCCATGACATCATCCGCGGTGAAGGCTTC
>CAVHWJ010000416.1:0-2010 GCA_963639565.1 uncultured Prevotella sp.
AATTGCGTATTTTCAAAGGAATCGGCAAAATAAATTTGCGTATTTTCAAAATCCATGCTGTAAGACAACGACTTACGCTTCAAGCCCCTGTAACGCCAAAAAGTCGGCAACTTGCATCACAAAAGTTTTGAAAAATCAGCGAAAACGAACTATTTTTCTTGTTTTTCGCTGATTTTTCAAAAGGGTTTCTTGGCGGTTTCAGCGCAATCCTCTATCTTTGTAGCCGTATTATAAAGCTAATTCACAATGGGTTACACGAATATCATAGGAAGAAACAAGGAGATAGAAACCCTTGAAAGAATATACAAATCCAAGAAGTCTGAACTCGTGGCTATTTACGGACGAAGACGCGTTGGGAAGTCATACCTCGTAAGCGAATGTTTCGGGAAGAAAATTATCTTCAAGGCAGTCGGCACATACATGAAAGACGGCGACAGGGACTATGAGACATACCGCCGGCTTCAGCTCGCGCATTTCTATGACTCCCTCGTTATCGCCGGACTTTCCGCCAAAGAGCCAAAGCCCATTTGCTGGCGCGAGGCGTTTCTGCTCCTGCGGAAGGTACTGGAGGGCAAGAGAAACCGCAGGAAAGTGATTTTCATCGACGAACTGCCGTGGCTCGCCGGACCGCAGTCCTCGGAGATGATTGCGGAACTGGGCTATTTTTGGAACTCATGGGCAGACAGCGAGCGCAACATCGTGATGATTGTATGCGGGTCTGCCACGAGCTGGATGCTTGACAATGTGATACATGACTACGGCGGTTTGCACGGCAGGCTCACGGAAACAATAAAGCTGTTCCCCTTCACCTTGTCCGAATGTGAAAAATACTACCGCAAGAACGGCTTTAACCTCTCCCGATACGAAATGTGCGTGGGATATATGGCCTTGGGCGGCATACCGTATTACCTTGACAAACTCCGCAACGACCACACCATGACGGACAACATCGACGACATATTCTTCGCCGACGAACTGATACATCAGGAGTTCAAGGATGTGTACACAGGCTTGTATTCCAGCAAGGAGAAATACGTGGATATTGTGAAAGCGATAGGCAGCAAGTTTTACGGTATGACACAGACAGAGTTGAGCAAGGCCACAGGCATCAAGACCGGCGGAAGCCTTACAAAACTGCTCGACAATCTCAAGGAGTCGGGCATCACAAGGGAATATCCGCGCTACGGCAAGGAAAGGGTAGAGAGCGTTTACCAGCTGAAGGATTTCTTCTCACTGTTCTATCTGAGGTTTGTTTCCTGCAAACAGTCAAAGCCGGGCGGTTGGAACGCCATTCACGGCACTGCCTCATTCTATACATGGGCAGGAGACACCTTCGAACTGCTTTGCATCGAACATCTGCAAAAGATGCAAGACTCGCTTCGCTTGCCCTCGACAGACAGGAATTATTGCTGGGCAGGAAAAGATGCCAACGGGAGAGGGGCGCAAGTGGATTTGGTATTGGAAAGCAAAGCCGCCCAAACCGACTATCTCTGCGAAATGAAATTCTCCGGCGCAAAGTTTACCGTCACGCACGACGTGGAGGAGAACATCCGCCACAAGATTGACGCTTTCGCCAACAGCAAGATGCATAACAAAACCCGGTCAGTCCAAACAGTATTGGTGACAACGATGGGGCTTTCCCCTAATATCCACTCCAGCATCATCAACCACACCATCACGCTGGATGACTTGTTCAAGTAAGACGGCTCGGACTTCTCAGACAACTCAGAAAATCCGAGAAGTCTGAGAAGTCTGAGTAGTCCAAAACAAAAAAGCCAAGCACAATTCTGCGCTTGACCTTTTTATTCGCATCGGCTGCGTCCGCAGCCACAACACTCCTTTATCAGGGACTTTATTTCTTCCCCTTTGCTGCAGCCTTCTTGCCTGAAGCCTTGGCGGCGGTCTTCTTCACTGTTGTAGCGTCGACCTTGGCGGCTGTCTTGGCCTCCGCCTTTTCGATGCTTACGAGTTCCACGTTGAAGATGAGGGCGTCGTAGGGCTTGATGTTGC
>CAVHWJ010000417.1:0-2010 GCA_963639565.1 uncultured Prevotella sp.
TGGGCGTGATAGTGTTCCTCTCGCAGAGGGTGGACGGCAACGTTACGCTGCTAATCACCGGCGTGCTGATAGGGTATATCGCCACGGCGATAATCGGCGTTCTAAAATATTTCTCGAGCGAGGAGGACATTAGGGCTTACGTGATATGGGGCTTGGGTTCATTCTCAAGGGTCACCGGCGGACAGGTGTATGTCTTCGTGGGGCTTACGGCGATACTGCTGCCATTCACCATGCTGCTCGCAAAACCGCTCAACATACTGCTGCTCGGCGAGATGTACGCACAGAACCTCGGCCTCAACGTGAAGCGCGCGAGGATGCTGACGATTGCCTCCGCCGGAATACTCACGGCTATCGTCACGGCTTACTGCGGGCCTATAATGTTCCTCGGCCTTGCCGTGCCGCATATCTGCCGAGGACTTTTCAACACCAACGACCACTGGACATTGCTGCCGGCCACCACGCTGTGCGGCGCAGCTCTGGCGTTGCTCTGCAACATCATAGCGAGGATGCCGGGATTTGAGGGGGCATTGCCTATCAACTCGGTAACGTCGCTCATCGGTGCGCCGATAGCGTTGTCTATCCTGCTTAAACGAAAAAAGTCAATATAAAGAGTAAATACTGAAAAGATGAAGTCATTTCTCATCGGGGCCGCCACGTCGAACAGCGGCAAGACAACTTTCACCATGGGTTTGCTCAGGGCTTTGGCAAACCGCGGCCTCAGCGTGCAGCCGTTCAAGTGCGGTCCGGATTATATCGACACGATGTTTCACCGCGCGGCATCGGGACGGGAGAGCGTGAACCTCGACACTTTCATGGCGTCGGAGAACCACGCCAAGGAACTGTTCCACAGATACGGTTCTGACGCTGACGTGCGTGTGGTGGAGGGGGTAATGGGTCTCTTCGACGGCTTCGACAAATGCCGCGGCAGCAGTGCCGAAATGGCCATTCTCCTCGACATCCCCGCGATATTGGTGGTAAACGCCAAGTCAATGGCATACAGCGTCGCTCCGCTGATATTCGGTTTCGCCAATTTCGACAAACGCCTTAAAATCGGCGGCGTGGTGTTCAACAACGTAGCCTCCGCCAACCATTTCTCGTTCCTCCGTGCCGCTTGCGACGATGCCGGAGTGGCGTGTCTCGGTTACATAGCGAGAAACCCCGAACTCACCGTCCCCGGCCGTCACCTCGGCCTTACCGTCGGCGACAGGGAATACATGGAACGCACAATCGCCCTCGCCGCCGCCGAAACAGAGAAAACCGTGGACATTGACAAAATCCTTGCGTTGTGACACGGCTATGAAATGCAATGTATAGAGGGCTAAAACGAAAATTGTTGTTGTTTTTCTTCTTTAATATAACCAAATGTCGCAAATGTTTATTAAATTCGTAGCCCAAAAGAAGAAAAGGAATTATGACATTACCAATAAACCGCACGCCATTCGACGACCGCGGCAACGAGCAGTTGAGCCTTAGGGACATTTCGACGGCGTTGCTGAGGGATTTCCTTGTGGAAGTGGGCAGCGACTTGGCAGACCGGGACTTGTCGGGCGATAACCTGAGAGTGGTTCTCGACCAAATGGACTTGCTGGAAACGACACCCGAGGGCTTCAAGATAAAGAATGTAGCGGCAATGATGTTCTGCGACCACCCCGAAAAATTCTTCAAGATGACACAGGTGGAAATCGTGATATTCCCCAAGGGCAGACTGCAAGACCCGGACAACATGATTGAGGTTGCGCCGATAAGGGGTTGTGTACCGAAGATGATTAGAGACACGATGAACTATCTCAAGACAAATATCATCATGAAGAAAATCCACAAGCCGGCGGACAATGAGCGGTCTGTCGTGACATACAATTACCCTTACCAAGTCTTGGAGGAAGCCGTGGTGAACAGCCTTTATCACCGCAGTTATATAGAGCGCGAACCTGTCGAGATAACAATCGAGCCAGACAAGATTAGCATCCTCAACTTTGGCGGTCCCAACCATACCATATCAATGCAGGCTAT